>JBFFYZ010000246.1:0-4049 GCA_041568895.1 Nitrospiraceae bacterium | reverse complement strand
GACGAGGCCAAAGGTATGAATCCGACGTTACAACGGGCAGTTAAGAGCTTCTATAACCTGGTTTACGAGGCCCAGACGCTTGCTACAACCATGGCCCGACTGGACACGGCCGACCAAGAGCATTATTCGGGACGGATCGAGGGGCTCAACTGGGTTTTGGACCGGTGCCAGGAACTCGAGGACATGGATGCCTCCGTTACCCCCTCCTCCCTTCAGCGGGTCCTGAGCGAGGTGAAATCCGACTTGGACCACGAACTGTCCGTCCAGCGCCGGGAAAAAGGTAGGCGGGCCGACGGTCGAGAAGAGGCGTTGACCTTCGTGTCCGATTATCTCACCGGCCTGATCGCCGCCGCCGAAAACGAATCCGCCAAAAGTTCGGTCTAAGCCCGGCTTTTTGTGCCCGGGGAGGGGGAGGGTCCCCTCCCACGGCCTCGGGAAGGCTCCCACGGATTGCTCCTCCTGCCGTTCCCCCAATTGACTCCCCAGCATTAACCGCGCGGGACGGGGAGGCCAGGTCCGTACCAGGGACCAGGCCGGGGAAAAGGGTGCCCCCTCGGCTTACCAGCCGTGGCTTCCTGCGCAGGCGGGTGAACGTGTCCGGAAGGAATCCGGATGGAGACTCCACGCATGAATGCGGTGGCCCGTGAATGGATTATTTTCGCGATTTGTTTGGGATTGGGGGGACATATCGTCCTGGGCCTGATTCTGCATGCCCCGGAAGCCTGGCCGTGGAACAAGGCCGGCACCGTCGGCCTCCTTATCGGCCTATCCGTCTATGTGGTGGTTCAGGTCGGGCGATCCGCCCTCTGGGTCTATAAGGGAAAAACGAAACGAGACCGAAACCACGAGCAGGTTGGTGACGCCTAAAGCCTCCCTTGACCGGCCCTAAACCTCTTGGCTAGAATCCCCCCGTGAGTTCCTTACCTCCAAGAAACGGTCCGCGGTCCCCCTTCGCCGTTCCACCCAGGTCTCCGGGTGGACGCGTCCCCCGCGGGCGTCCACAGCAGAACGACCAATTCGGGTCGTTCAACGCTTCTCTGCTCTATTGCCCCACCTGCCGGCAGGCCACCCCCACACGGGAGCGGTTGTTGTTGGTCCTCCAGACAGGAAATTTGTACGAGTACCTCTGCGCCCACTGTGGGACGTCCACCGGTTCTAAGACCGACAAAGAACGCCCAGAGACCCGGCTGTACCTGCCCTGACTGAGCCAACCCTCCTTCCCTTTCACAACCAGACTAGAACGATGTCCGGCCGGACTTGAGCGCCGGTTCGACCAAGGACTGGGATAGGAAGTTCCGTCAAGAAACCAGAAGGGGTGTCATGAGGCGGGCGGGACGACAACCAACAAGGGGAACGGGGGCCGGTCAGGAGGCTAGACCAGCCCCTCGAGGGGAATGCCTTCTTCAATCAGCATGACCGGAATATCTTCGCGAATCGGATACAAAATTTGTTTGTCCGCCCGAATCAATCCGCCGTCCAGCTTTTCCGTCACCGCCTGACCGGCCTTGTTTTTCAGCTCCCCCTTGGCAATGCGCTCGTTCAGGCGACCGATGAGGGCGGCATCGCTCAGAGCGACGTCCTGCTTCGTTTCCGGACAGCACAGAATCGCCAACAGTTCCTTATCAATATTGACGTGTCCCGATGTTTCTTTCGTTTCTCCCATGCTCGCGCTCCCTTTCTTGCCCCGATGGACACCCGAAATAGGGCAATCTAAGTCCTCAAGAGTAGAGGATTCTCCCTGCAAGATCAAGGGGCCTGCTCGACCCCGACCCAGCCCAACCCCGCGACGAGCTGGAAGGCTGGGAGGTCGCCAGGGAATCTGTTAGACTGAGGCCGAAGTTGGGAAACGAGGCTGGGAGGAACGATGAGCACCGGCTCGATTTTGAGACGCTATTTTTTCACGGGCCTGTTCGTTCTGGTTCCGGCTTGGGGAACCTTCCTGATCCTCCATACTCTGTTCCTGGCGGTGGACGGGTTGCTGGTCGACCTGCTGGGGGAGGCTGCCAAGTCCGATGTGCCGGGCCTTGGAGTCATCAGTGTGGTGGGGCTGATCCTGTTGACGGGGGTCTTCGCGACCCAATTTCTGGGGGAACGGCTTGTGCGGTGGGCCGACGATTGGGTCCAGCGCATCCCTCTGGTCCGCGCCATCTACCTGACCCTCAAGGGCATGACGGACCTGTTCAATTTTCGAGCCCGGTTCGGCCAGAGCACGGTGGTGGTCTTCCCATTTCCCCGGGAAGGGCTGTGGGCGTTGGGGTTCGTGATGGGGGACGTGCCGGCAGAACTGCACACAACCCGGCTGGGGCATTTGATCATGGTCTTTGTGCCCACCGCCATTCACCCGTTTACCGGGTATCTCGCCTTCATCCCGAAGACCAAGGTCGTCTCGATCAACCTTCCGGCGGAAGAGGCCATGAAAATGGAATTCTCCGCCGGCTTATATCGCCCGAAATCCAGATGGCTGACGTATGCCACTCCATCGGACTTGACCCGCTAGGCCATCCGCCATGATCACCCTCGAGCAGCTCCAGCTTCGCCCCGCCACCCCGGACGACCTAGACACGTTAGTCACATTCAATGCCGCTATGGCCCTGGAAACCGAGGGCCGGGCCTTGGATCTCCACCGCTTACGGCAGGGGGTGCGGGCGGTATTCGACGGTCCCACGCGAGGCTTCTACGTGGTGGCGGAGCTGCCCGCCGGACCCGCGAAGCAGGTCCTCGGCCAATTGCTCGTGACCTATGAATGGAGCGATTGGCGCAACGCCGTGTTTTGGTGGATCCAAAGCGTCTACGTGGACCCGGCCTGGCGGCGGCAGGGTGTCTACCGGCGCCTGCACCAGTATGTCCTCAAGCAGGCACGCAGTCGCACCGATGTTTGCGGGGTGCGCCTGTACGTCGAAACCGACAATCATGGGGCCCAAACCGCCTACCGGCGCGTCGGCCTTTCACGCACCTCCTACCAGGTCTTCGAGGACGACTTCGTCCTGGCCCGACGTGCGACGCCACCGTCCCATTAACCACCAGTGATTGGAACGCAGGGCTCCGCGAAGGGTATGGCAAGCGGAACAGTGAGGGAAGAATGAAACGGGAAGGAGCATGGAAACAGACTATGGCGCGTCTTTCGGGGGGGCTTCTCCTATGCACCCTCCTCGTCGGGTGCGCCTTCGTCAGGGGAAACTACGGGGATGAGTTCAACATCGCGGACGTGGCGGCGATCCAGAAGGGGGTCAGCACGCGCGCGGACGTGACGGGGCGCCTCGGAGCCCCCGACCGGATCGTCGAGGTCAACGGCAACGAGGTCTATCAATATTACCGATACGATCTGAAGTCCGGCACAATTTTGTTTTTCTCGCGGACGAACGTCAAAAGCGATGATCTCTACGTGATGTTCGATTCCAACGGCGTGGTGAACGATGTGGTCTTCGGCAGACGGACGGACGGGCTCAGCTTTCAGTTCTGGCCATTCGGCGACTGAGGACCGCCCGCGGTCAGGCCGATCCACGCGGATCGGCCTGACGGTCGCGTTGGTCCTCCTCAGTCTAAGTCTCTGGGGCTGCCCTATCCGGTGGCAGCGAGTCAGTATCAACGATGTCGTCAACCCCGAGGACGTGGCGTTCATCGTGCCCGGCCAGACGACCTTCCGGACGATCGTCGAAAAGCTCGGAGCCCCCGACGAGATCTTAGACTCCCCTGTGGGGCCGGTGGCCCGCTATCGCTTTCGCGACCTCAAATACTTCCGAGTGAACTTCGGGTATGCGTGGAAGTTCTTCGTTCCCCCTGGGGTGCCCGACGATATGGTGCTGGCCGGCGGAGGAGTGGGCACCGATGAATTTCTGGTGGTGCTGGATGCCGACTGGGTCGTGCAGCGCCACGCGTTCGCCCACCATGTGGAGGCTTCCCAATATCGGGCCTGGCCGTTCGATCCCTCCTCCCCTTCCTCCTCGGAGGACCCCCTCGACGATCCCGGGAGCGTCTATTGACCCACCCGCGGTCGTTGTGGCGATCCCGCCGCCCCGCTATAATGGCTCGCCATGACCGACCAACCGGGT
>JBFFYZ010000245.1:0-4058 GCA_041568895.1 Nitrospiraceae bacterium | reverse complement strand
TCTTTTTTCAACCGCTCGATCTGATAGCCGATGCGAACCAGTTCCACCCGCTCCCACACGTACAGCAGGAGCACCGACATCACCAGCAGAGCCGCGAGCGTTTTCATGCCGACCTCCCTACCTCGCTTGCGTAGCGACGCGCCCTATGAATGTTCTTGGCGCGTCGAGAAAGGACCTTACTGTGTGCCCTCTCTGATTCTCAGCCGCTCGACGACGCGCAACTTCGCGCTCCGAGCGCGCGGGTTGTCCCGACGCTCCCGCTCAGATGGAACTTGGGGCTTTTTCGTTAACACGGCCACTTGGGGATCCGGGCCTTGAGCCAGCGCCCGCAGGGTCTGCTTGGCGATCCGGTCCTCGAGCGAATGGAACGAGACCACGCACAGGCGCCCATCGGGAGACAGCACATCGGCCGCATCGCGCAAGGCGCCTTCCACCACCTCCAGCTCCTGATTCACCGCGATGCGCAGGGCCTGAAAGGTTCGGGTCGCACAGTGCAGCCGGCCATGGCGGTAGGGAGCGGGAACCGACTCCCGGATCACCGTGACCAGGTCTCCTGTCGTCTGGAGCGGGCGTCGGGCCCGGGCCTGGGCGATGGCCCGGGCGATGCGTCGTGAGTACCGCTCCTCGCCGAAGCGGTAAATCAGGTCCGCCAGCTCTTTTTCGGGCAGACGGGCCAGCAGGTCCGCAGCGGTCTGTCCTCCGGCCCGATCCATTCGCATGTCGAGGGGACCTTCCGCTTGGAAACTGAATCCCCGCTCCGGCCGGTCCAGCTGCACCGATGAGACGCCCAGGTCAAAGACCACGCCGTCTACCTCCGAAAGTCCTACCGTTCGAAGATGCTGCTTGAGGTCGCGAAAATTCCCCTCAATGAGATGGACCCGCGCCCCGTACGCTTGGAGAGACTCCCGAGTACTTCTGATGGCATCCCCGTCCCGATCCACTCCGATGAGTAGCCCATCCGGATCACTGGCCCCCAAGATGCTTTTGGCCAATCCGCCATACCCGACGGTGCAATCCAGATAACGTCCGCCGGGGCGACAGTTCAGCCACGAAAGGATTTCAGCTTGGAGGACGGGAATGTGCTGAATTTCAATTGAATTTTCCTGTCCTCCACTTGCTTCCACTTTTTACCACTTATGGCCAGAAGTATACTTCACAAAGAAAACTTGTCAACAAGATTCTTTAGGTTTGAATAGGATAGAGTGATTCTGGAAATCAGGAGTAGTCCCTTCACGCCAGACACCCACTATCCTGTTCCTGGGACACCAATTTGACGATTTATGGGAAAAATAGGGGAAAAATCCAAAAAGCTCGTCTAACCCCCTTTGGAGAGACACTAGATAGTGGGAGAGAGTGGTAGAGCAGGCCACAGGATCTGGCCCTACCCAACATCTGCTCAGGCACAGCGATTCGGGAAGCCGACTAAGGGAAAGGAAGGGATAATCCCGGCTGTATATTGAGGTAACTGGTAATGAAGCCATCTTCGCGACCCCGACAAGTCAGGGACGTCGCGTGACAAGAAACCCTGGGTCGCGTCAGGGGTACAGCTTGTACAGCATCCGGGGAAAGGGAATCGTCTCCCGCACATGGTCGAGCCCGCAAATCCAGGCCACCACCCGCTCGATCCCCATTCCAAAGCCGGCATGGGGAACCGAGCCATACCTCCGGAGATCCAAGTACCATCGAAACGCGTCCTCGGGCAATTTGTGTTCGCGAATCCGAGACCGCAATAACTCACCGTCATGAATGCGCTGCCCGCCACCCACAATCTCGCCGTACCCTTCGGGCGCCAGGATATCCATGCACAGCGCCAGATCCGAACGATCGGCATCCGGCTGCATATAAAACGCCTTGATCTTAGCCGGGTACCGATGCACGACCACCGGACGGTCGAACGCTTCGGAGAGCAACGTTTCCTCGTCTCCGCCGAAGTCGTCCCCCTGCTGAATAGGGTTGCCTTTCTTCTGGAGCAACGCCACCGCCTCCTCATAGGTCATTCGGGGAAACGGAGGTTTGACGCAGGCCAGCTTGGCGGTATCCCGCTCCAGTGCGGCGAGTTCCGTCTTTCGCCGATCCAGCACCCGGTCCACCACAAAGGTCAGGAGGCCCTCCGCGAGATCCATCATGTCGCCTAATTCCGCGAAGGCGACCTCCGGTTCCACCATCCAGAATTCTGTGAGGTGCCGCCGCGTTTTGGACTTCTCGGCCCGGAATGTGGGCCCGAAACAATAGACCTTGCCCAGCGCCGCCGCGGTCGCCTCACTGTAGAGCTGGCCGCTCTGAGTCAAGTAGGCCTTTTCATCGAAATAATCCGTCTGGAACAGGGTGGTCGTGCCCTCGCAGGCGTTGGGCGTGAAAATGGGCGCGTCCACCAGCACGAAGCCCCGGTCATCGAAGAAGTTGCGGCAGGCCCGAATGATCTCGTGCCGAATCCGCAAGACCGCTTGCTGGCGGTTGGACCGAAGCCACAGGTGCCGCTGTTCCATGAGAAAGCCCACCCCATGCTCCTTGGGCTGGATGGGAAAGGGCTCGGCGATCTGAAGGGGTTCTACCCTGATGGCATCCAACTCAAACCCACCCTGGGCCCGGGCATCGGCTCTCACGGTGCCGGTGACAATCAACGACGACTCCTGGGTCAATTTCGCCGTTTGGGCAAACTGCTCTTCCCCCACAGTCGCCTTGACCACGACGGCCTGCAGATCGCCGGTTCCGTCCCGCAATACCAAAAACTGGATCTTGCCGCTGGAGCGGTGATGCCGCAGCCAGCCACGGATAGTCACCTCTTCGCCGACGTGACGCCCGATGTCTTCGATATAAACCACCGCCATGAGTTTGAACCCCGTCCCTTAGGGTTTTGGAAGACTCATTAAACAACTTAAAATCATTAAGAAATACGTGTTTTGATAAGTGGAACCTACCCGATTCCTCTTCGCCATTGCAAGTTGGGACTCCCTACAATCAGGGCCCTTTCATTGACTTTTTCTCACTCCGGTGAGCACAATAACTATAGAGTATTGATCCTGGAATTTTGGAGAAATTAGGAAAAGAAACCCTGTTCCAGGCCTTTGTTCCAAGGCAAATGAGGTTTCCATGAAAACCATGCAGCAGGCAGTGTGGACAATCGTACTAATCGGCCTGTTTGCGCTGGGAATTCTTATTGGCCCGGGGTCCCCAGGCCCTGCGGAGGCGGCCGACCCGCTCTATTGGTGCCCGGACAAGACGTCCGACCAGCAGTACTCGTTTAATCCCGCCCCAGGGTGCGTCCCCTTCACAACCAAGGAAGAGGAAAAGAAGAAGGCCGAAAGAAGGGAGCGAGAGAATAAAGAGGGTTTAACGATCAGTCTGGAAAATTTTCAATCCCAAGCTTCACAATTCCTGAACCGATACCGGCAGTTTTTGGACTGCTGCGCCACCGACCTCGGGTCCCTGAATGAGGTTCAAGATCTTGAGGATCAGGCTTCAGACCTGCTTACAGCCTTTCAAGAAACCGACCTGCTCACGCGCGGGAGTGCCATTTCCCCTACAACCCAGCGGCAATTTACGATCAGCGAAATCATCCGGCCGATCGCCAAGGCTCGCCAGGACTTGCGGTACCTGCGCACCCGGTTGGAGCAAATTAAACTCACTCAAGACCAGCTGGACTCGCTGGACTATGAAACCGCTGGTCGGGAGCGTCGTCGAATCCAGGAAGAAGAAGAAGCCATCCTGAAGAACTTCAAACCAACCAGACCGCCGGAGGCGCCGCGAACCGGCATGGAGGTTCAGGACACCAGCTTGCCGAACCGAATCGGCACTTCAACCGGTGATACCACGCTGCCCAACTCGTTCGGCCAGGATATCGGGAACGTGGTTTCACCCAATGCCGATCCGCAAACCTCACTTCAGCCTCGGGTGGGTCCGGACGCCCAAGACAGCTCCCTGCAGAGCCGGCCGGGGCCGACATCCCAGGACACTTCCCTTCCCAACCGGTTCGGGTTTGAGTCCCAGGACACCACAACCCCGCAACGAGTCGGCCCGAGTATCGGCGATTCCAGCCTGAACCAACGCCGCTAATAACT
>JBFFYZ010000244.1:0-4062 GCA_041568895.1 Nitrospiraceae bacterium | reverse complement strand
CTTTTCCATCGAGTTGGCTCTTATTCAGTAGGAGCTGAAACAAGGAGGTGCAAGGAGGTGAATGATATGTACGCGATCATTGGGTTGTTTGCAGTGATGGCCCTGTCCTGGTTTGCCGCGGTCTGGGCGACGTTTGAAGAGGAGCGTGAGCCCCAGACCAAGGCGCCGTCAAGAGGACGGAACGCGGCCTAAGCGTTGTTCAAGTCGGAGGCCCTTTGTTGAGGGCAGGAGATATTCAGGCGCGGCGGGTCCACCCGCCGCGCCTGGCCCGCACATGAGCGGAAAATCTTTTCGAGCAGAAGTGGCTCTAAAAAAATATGAACGGACAACAGGCACATGCGCGCCATCCACGCAGACCAGAAGCCACTCCCGCCAGGGGGGAAGCAGGTGCCCCAGTCGAGGTGTAAGTGGGCCCAGGCATAGGCCCTGACTCCTTCTGATAAAATCTGGTACTATATAAACATGAAACAAATTCTCTTACATAAAACGGTCCCCACTGTGCGGGGCAGCGCCCGCACGGGCATCCTGGTTTGTCCGAGTCCCTGGTGGCTGGTCGCAAAGGTTGCCGCCATGACGCTGTTGACGCTGATCGTTGCCGCCTGGTTTCCTCACCACGCTCTTTCGAAATCAGGGTATAGCATGACGGTCGCGGAGGCCTTAAAACTCGGGGAGGAATTTGGGTTGGTGGTGGGCGAGGTGGACGAGGATATTCGAAAGATATTGGGTCTGCAACGCGCTGAGGGCGTGGTGGTGTTCGAGGTGATCGGGGGGAAACCCGCCGACCTCGCGGGGATCAAGGTGAAGGCCATTATCAAAGAAATCGACAAAGTGGAAATCAAGACCCTCGAGGACTTTGGCCGGGCTCTGAAGACTGCGTTGAAGACCGCCAACTTTACCATAGCCACCTACGAGCCCACTGACCCGGACAATCAAGGAGTCGCAGGCGGCATCAATTTCCATTTCGTCAGGATGGACCAGAGTTAAAGCCCATTCGAAGGTCCCTCGCGGTGGTCCCAATGCGGGGGTTGACTCCCAGGATTTGAGCCTTAACTATAAACCTATGCAACCCCGAACCCTCACCAATGACGAGCGAAAGGCCGCGGAAGCGGCGTTTCGCGGTGAACCGTTCGATCCCAAGTGGTCGCTCGCAGCCCGCTTGGTGTATGACGGGATCACCAACACCACTGGGGCTGACTCTGCCCCTCTCATCATGGACAATCCGGCCGAACCCACGGGAATCCCCGAAGCCTCGGTGGGCGAAGCTCCGATGAAGGAGTCTGGGCCGGCGCCGGGTTCTGAGTTTGTAGAGGGGCCTGTGTCTTCGGAAGCAACGGGTCCCATTCATTCGGACCAGGGCTCGGCGGACCAAAGCTCGGCGGACCAAGGCTCGGGAGGTGGGATCCCACCGGCCACGTCCCGAACGGAGGCCATCAAGGAAGGGCTCCTGATCGATGTGACCCAAGAGGCCGCCAGCATCGGCCTTCCGCTCCCAGTCGGGATTACGAAACCCTTGTGGGATATCGGAGTTACGGCGTCCCACACGCTCACCGAGGAGCAGCACCAGGCCCGTGTGCGGGATATCCTCCTGGCGTTGCGGCTGCATTTGAGTGTGTCACCCTTGGTGTCTCCGGTCATGCAGTTTCCCGCGCTCCTCTCGTTTCCCCCGGATCCGGTGCCCCAGGTCTGTCTCCTCTGCGCGGTGGTGCATAAGGACAAGACCAATCCCCAGGCCTTGACCGTGGTGTTGCCGAACGAGATCAGCACCATGTTCTCGTCCTTTAACAACTGAGCATCCCCCCTCAGGTCGTCCCGGTCCGAACATCCCTGTTCGAATCCGCTGCCCATCACTCTTGAAGTAAGCCGCCCGGGCCCCTAAGATGGTTCCCGGATGGTTCCCGACCCAGGAGCGTTATGACCCAGGTGAACGAGCAACCCCGCAGCCCCTGCATCATGGTCGTGTTTGGCGCGGACGGGGATTTGACCAAACGGAAGTTGATCCCGTCTCTCTACAATCTTGCCGCCGCCGGTCACCTGCCCAAGGAATTCGCCGTCGTCGGGTTTGCCCGGACCGAATTTTCCACTGAGGCCTTTCGGGAAAAGCTCAGCCAGGATATCAAGCACTTCGCCACCAGTCCGGTCGACCCGGCCCTGTGGGAGTGGCTCGCCGAGCGACTGTATTACCTCACCGGAGATTTCCGGGATCCGCACGGGTATCGGAGCCTTCAAGATCTGCTGTCCCAGGTGGATGCCAAACACGGGACCGGCGGCAACTATCTGTATTACCTGGCCACGGCGCCGAGCTTTTTCGGCGAAATCGTCCAGCAGTTGAGCATCAGGGGGCTCACCGGAGAGCATAACGGGTGCTGGCGGCGCGTGGTGATCGAAAAGCCCTTCGGCCGTGATCTGGCCTCGGCACGCGCCCTCAATCGGCAGCTCCGTCAGGCGCTGGAGGAGCATCAGGTCTACCGGATCGACCATTATCTCGGGAAGGAAACGGTCCAGAACATCCTGGTGTTCCGGTTCGCCAACGGCCTCTTCGAGCCGGTCTGGAACCGGCGCTACATCGACCACGTCCAGATCACGGTGGCCGAAAGCCTCGGGGTGGAACATCGGGGCCTCTATTATGAGGAGGCCGGGGCCTTGCGGGACATGGTGCCCAACCATTTGCTCCAACTGGTCTCGTTCATCACGATGGAGCCGCCGATCTCCTTTGATCCCGACCCCGTCCGGGATGAGAAGGCCAAGGTGTTGCGGGCCATTCAACCACCGGACCCGATCGAGGTCCTCCGGTCGGTCGTGGCGGGCCAGTATGGCGAGGGCGCTATCGCGGGCAAGCCCGTGCCGGGCTATCGAGCGGAACCGAACGTCTCCCCGACTTCCCACATGGAAACCTACGTGGCGTTCAAACTCTACATCGACAACTGGCGATGGGCGGACGTGCCCTTTTACCTCCGGACCGGCAAACGCATGCCCCAGCGGGTGACCGAGATCGCCATCCAATTCAAGAAGGCGCCGCACATGCTGTTCCGGAACACGCCGGTGGAAAGCCTGGCGCCCAACCTCCTGGTGATCCGGATCCAGCCGAACGAAGGGATCTCCTTGCGGTTCGGGGCGAAGATTCCCGGGCCCACCGTGCGGGTCGGCACGGTGGACATGGACTTTCAGTATGCCGACTATTTCGGGGATGCGCCCAGCACGGGGTACGAGACGTTGCTGCACGACGTCATGGCCGGTGATGCGACGTTGTTCCAGCGGGCCGACAACGTCGAAGTCGGCTGGAGCATCGTCGAGCCGATCCTGGATGTCTTGAAGGCGATTCCCCCGGCAGGATTTCCCAACTATGCGGCCGGCACCTGGGGGCCGCGCCAGGCCGACGAATTGCTCGAGCGAGACGGTTGCCGGTGGCGAAATGTGGGAAGTGACCTCCTGTGAAGACTCTTGCGCGATTGTGCCCGCTGTTTCATACCCTCCCGGACCTATCCTAACTCCTTGATCCCGTTTGGCATCTAGGCCTCTGCTATAGTTACTTTTAGGTGCAGCGGCTGCTTCGCGGCATCGTTCCCACCTCCGGGGTGTTGAGGATGTCACGGAACCAGGCTCCACCTCGAGAGGAGGGACCGACCATGGTTGGGGGCCTTGTCGCGTGGGGCGTGTTAATTGTCGTGGTCGTGGGGCTGTGGATCCGGGTGATCGGGTTGGTGATAGAAAAGCAGCAGCCCTCGCAGGCGCGAACCTCCCAAGGGGTCGCTGAGAAGACGACCCGAACCCCTGCCGGTGATCCCTTCTGGCGCAGAGGGGCCTGAATCAGCCTCCAGCTTCCTCCAAGATCAGCTGCGACTCCTCTTCTTTTCTCCCTTTCTCCCTGCTTTCTTTCCATTTCGTTCCGAATCGACGCGAGCCTGAAGGAGGAACGCTTACCGCTTGGGATTGACTGCATTGTACAAAGCCGAATAGTCGTCTTCGCCCCATCCCTTTGTAATGGTCTTCCGGAGGAGGCGCGGCAACCCACGCAGGCTGCTGGTGTCCAATTTCCGGTATTCGGCTTCCTGGAGAAACAGCCGG
>JBFFYZ010000243.1:0-4068 GCA_041568895.1 Nitrospiraceae bacterium | reverse complement strand
GACGGAGACACCGGTCCCAACACCGGCGGGATGGGCGCCTACGCCCCGGCTCCCCTGGGGACACCGGCCTTGCGCGCGACGGTCACCGACAAGGTCCTCCGGCCGGCCGTGCAGGCCTTATCCCGCATGGGGCGGCCCTTTCAAGGGGTGCTGTACGCCGGCCTCATGATCGTCAAGGGCACCCCCTATGTCCTGGAATTCAACGCGCGCTTTGGGGACCCCGAAACCCAGGTGGTGGTGCCTTTGCTGAAATCAGATTTGGTGGAAGTCCTGGACGCGGTGGTTGAGCACCGGCTCGACCAACTCACGGTCCACTGGCATGACTCCTCGGCGGTCTGCGTCGTACTGTCCTCCGGCGGATATCCGGGCCCGTACGACACCGGTCTCCCCATTGCGGGAATGTCCGAGGCCAAGGCCGGTGACGAAGTTGTAGTGTTTCACGCCGGCACCAAACGGCAGGGAGCCAGCGTGGTGACCGCCGGCGGCCGGGTCCTGGGCGTCACCGGTCTGGGCTCTTCGCTCGAGGTGGCTCGGAAGCGGGCGTACCAGGCCGCGCAGTCGATCACCTATCAGGGACGGCACCTTCGTACCGATATCGCCGCGCACGCGCTTGGGACCGGGGTCTGAGGGCAGGCCAGTCACCCCAAGCCATTCATTCCAAGGTCAGTTCGATGGCCACCAAGGTAACGCTGCTCCCGAACTCCTCTTCGCCGGTCATTCCCGATTCGGTCCTCGTGGAGGCCAAGCGGATCATCCACCAGGGCGGGATCCTCGCCTTTCCGACCGAAAGCTCGTATGCCCTGGGGGTCTCTCCCTGGGATGCCCGGGCGGTCCGCCGACTCTGGCAGATCAAAGGTCGGCCCACCGGGAAGCCCATCCTGGTCGTGATCGGGGAGAGGAGCCAGTTGGATGCGCTGGCCAAATCCGTCCCGCCCGCTGCCTCCCTGTTGATGTCGGCATTTTGGCCCGGCCCCATGACGATCGTGTTTCCGGCTGCTGACCGGCTCCCCGAGGAACTGACCGCAAACACTGGGACCCTGGCCGTCCGTCTCACCGCCCACCCGCTCCTGGCGGCCCTGCTTCGCCAGGTAGGGCCCTTGACCGGGACGAGCGCGAATCGATCGGGCCACCCGCCGGCGCAGACGGCTCAGGAGATTCAGGCCGGGCTGGGAAGCGACGTGGATCTGATTTTGAACGGCGGGCCGACGCCCGGAACCCTTCCATCCACGTTGGTGAGTACCGTGGGGACACCGCGTCTGCTCCGCGAAGGGCCGATTCCCTTTCTGGAAGTGGAAACCGTCCTCGCCAGGGCAGGCCTGACGCTTACACGATAGAAAATACCAGGGGTCAATCAGGAAGGAGGCTTGCCATGACAGGAACAGGGTGGGGTGCCAAGCTCGGCATGGGCCTGGTTGTCGGTCTGGCGGTGTTGGGAATGAACGGCTGTGATTACTGGCCACCGGCCTTGCAAGAGCAAATCGAACAGCTTCGCTCCGAAGTGCAAACGGCCGCCATGGAACGGACCCGTCTTCAACAAGAATTGAAAGATGCCACGACGGCGAGGGAAGGGCTTCAAGCCAAGATCAATGATCTTACCCGCGTGAACCAGGAGATGTCAGGACGGGTTGCCATGTTGGAAAAGAGTTTGGCGGCGGAGCAGGCCAAGGCGGCCAGCTCCACGAAGCGCAGCGGCACAGCCAAAAAGAAACCCCGGACCTCCTCCAAGACCACGACGACGAAAAAAACGACCAAGTCAACGCCCTGAGACCAAGAGCCGCCGGAGTCAGAGTGTCACGCTCGGGTGTCCGGGTGTGTGCTTAGGAAGAAGGCGTGCTTTTGGAAGGGGCCGGTTTGGACTCTGCTGTGGAGCTTCCGGAGGAACTGCTGGGGGCTGGAGTAGGGGAGGCCGACCCGGAATCCTGTAGGGAGGCGGGGGCGGCAGCCGGCGCTTCCTTTTTGTCGCCTTTTTCGCCTCCGCCGTTTGCCGGTTTCCCCTCTGCTTTGGCCTCGGCGGGCGGCTTGAGCTTATCGGAATAGTCGGTGACGTACCATCCCGACCCTTTGAACATGATGGCCGGGGAGGAGATCAGTTTCGTGACGGGCTTTCCGCAGCGAGTACACCCGGTGAGAGGCGGATCGGTGATTTTTTGTTTGACTTCAAACCGGTGCTCGCAACTGTCGCAAAGGTACTCGTATATCGGCACGTTCCACCTCATCCGGAAGGCACAAGGTCTTCGCGTTCCCCCGCTTCATTATAGGGGTGGACCAAACATAACACCGACCAAGCCAAAGTCAAGCAGTTGTCCAAGCCGACCGCATCCTTCCTCAGCCAACTCTCCCCCCCTTTAAGCCCTTTCCCCGAGAGCCCCACCAAGGGAGCCCACGATTCGGTTAGGTGAGATGTTGCAGGGCGGTTTCCACCCGATCGAGGCCGCGCGCAATGGCGTCCAAGCTGGTGGCATAGGACAGGCGGATGTGGGAAGGGCTTCCAAACGGCTCGCCCGGTACGACGGCGACTTTGGCTTCTTGGAGGAAATAGGCGGCCAGATCCGCGGCGGCGGCAATCGTTCCCTTGGCATGTCGGCGTCCCAAGAGCCCGGCGATGTTGGGAAAGGCATAAAAGGCTCCGGACGGCATTCGGCAGCTGATTCCGGGCATCTTATTGAGCCGTTCGACCATGAGCCGGCGCCGACGGTCGAATTCCTCCACCAGTTGCTGAGGGAACCGGTCGCCGCCCCGCAAAGCGGCCAGGGCGGCCTTTTGCGAAATCGAGGTCGGATTTGAGGTGCTTTGACTCTGGATATTCCCCATGGCGGTGATGAGAGTCTTGGGGCCGGCGGCATACCCGATTCGCCACCCGGTCATGGCATAGGCCTTCGACACCCCGTTGACCACCACGGTCCGCGCCATGACCTCGGGCCCCAGGGTCGCGATGTTGATGTGCTGCACCCCATCGTAGACGATCTTTTCATAGATTTCGTCCCAGATGATGACCAGGTCGCGTTCGACGGCCACCTCGGCGATGCCTTCCAGGGTGGCCCGGTCATAGGTGGCGCCGGTCGGGTTGCAGGGGCTGTTGAGGATGATCGCCTTGGTATTGGGCGTCAGGCGGTGCTTCAGCGCGGCGGGGCTGATGGCGTAGCCCTCCGATTCGGAGGTCTGGAGAAACACCGGTGTGGCGTCGTTGAGGAGCACCTGGTCCTGGTAGGACACCCAGAACGGGGAAGGGATGATCACCTCATTGCCGGCTTCGAACAGGGCTTCCGCAATGTTATAGAGCGTGTGTTTCGCGCCGCAGGACACTAGGATTTGCCCGGGCTCGTAGGACAGGCCATGATCCGCGTACAATTTCTCGGTGATGGCACGCCGCAGTTCTTCGATGCCCGAGGAGGCCGTGTACTTGGTAAACCCTTTTTGAATGGCATCGACCGCCGCGGCCTTGACGAACTCCGGCGTGTCGGCGTCGGGCTCGCCAGAGGCAAAATCGACCACGTCGATGCCTTGAGCAATCATGGCCTTGGCCGTGGCGGTGATGCTGAGAGTCGGAGAGGGAACGATGCGTCCGGCACGCGCTGCCAGCTTCATGGTCGCGGCCTCCCCATTCGACCCGCCAAGCGCCTGGCCACCTCGGGATGGAGAAAGTCCTCCAAGTTTCCCCCCAGGCCAGCCACCTCCTTAATGATGCTGGAGGTCACATACGCGTATTCCTCGCTCGGCATGAGAAAGACCGTCTCCACCTGGTGATCGAGCTTCCGGTTCACCAGGGCCATTTGGAATTCGTATTCGAAGTCGGAGATGGCTCGCAGACCCCGGATGACGGCGTGGGCGCCGCGCCGCTTGACGTAGTTGACGAGGAGGCCTTCGAAAGGCTCTACCTCCACCCGGCTCACTTCCTTGGTCACGACCTTCACCATGTCGACCCGCTCGGCGAGGTCGAAGAGAGGCCGCTTATTGGGATTGGGGGCCACCGCCACGATGACGAAATCGAAAATCCGCAGGCTCCGGACGATGATGTCCATATGCCCGTGGGTGATCGGATCGAAGGTGCCGGGATACACGCCAATTTTC
>JBFFYZ010000242.1:0-4068 GCA_041568895.1 Nitrospiraceae bacterium | reverse complement strand
GTCTTTTCGATCTTCTTCCGCCAGTGCCGATCGTTATAGCGGGAGGTGAGCAGCTGCAGCATGTGCTTGCCATCTTCTACGTTCAGCGGCATGAGTTCGTTCCTTTAGCCAATAGCGAACAGCCAACAGCTAGCAGCTCCGGGAATTCAGCTATTCGCTGCTCGCTGTTAGCTCGCGAGGTGTTGTTTGAAAAAGGCGAGGGCCCGGGTCCAGGCGTCTTTGGCCTCCGCCGGCTTGTACACGTCTTTCCTGGTGTCATTGAAAAAAGCGTGGGACGCACCGGGATAGGTTTTGATCTCCCCCGGCTTGTTGTACTTCTTCAGGGCCGCCGCGAGGCGTTGGACATCCGCCTTGGTGATCCAGCCGTCGTCCTCGCCGTAAATATACAGCACGGGGCAAGCCAGATTCTGGAGCGGCGTATCCGGGCTGGGCACCTGTCCATAAAACGGCACGGCCGCCTTGATCTCCCGATTGACGCAGGGCAACATCAGCGCGTAGGACCCGCCCATACAAAAGCCCGTCACGCCGATCTTGGCGGCATCGACGCCCGGCACCGTTTTGAGGTACTTCACGGTGGCGTTCAAATCCTTGAGCCCGTCTTCCTGCTTGAGGGTGTTCATCAGTTTGCCGGCCTCGTTGGGGTCCGCGGTAATCTTGTTGCCCAAGCGGGAATACAGATCAGGCGCGATCGCAAGGTAGCCTTCCCGAGCGTACCGGCGGGCCACATCCTTCATATGGTCATTGAGTCCCCACCATTCCTGCACCACGATGAGGGCCGGTCTGGGCCCTTTGGCCTGGGGCTGCACCATATACGCGCGCACCGTCACGCCCTCGCTCGGATACTGGACCATGCTCTCTGTGAGTTTGTCAGCCATAGCAGACCCCTCCTGAAAATGGGCTATAGGCAATGGGCGATGGGCTATAGGAAAGTCAAGAACACCGACAGCCTAAGGCCCCTTATCACGAGTATCCCGACGCCCATAGCCGCTCGCCTATAGCCTATTGCCTGGCGCGTAGCGCGGCGCTACGCGCCGGCGACCGTCATCTCCCGGATCTTGACCGTGGGACTGGCGATGCGGCCGCGGAACTCCAAGTCGTTTCCCACCAGGTCAATGTCCCCAAACATCTGCTTGAGGTTTCCGGCGATGGTAATTTCTTCCACCGGATAGGCCAATTCGCCGTTCTCGATCCACAGCCCGGCGGCCCCGCGGGAGTAATCTCCGGTCACCATGTTGACGCCGAAGCCGATCAGTTCAGTGACATAAAGGCCCTGCCGAACCGATCGGATGATGTCCCGAGGATCGGTCTGACCCGGCTGCAGGTAGAAATTGGTGGGGCCCACCGAGGGACTGTCCCCCACGCCCCGGGATGCATTCCCGGTGGACTCCAGCCCCAGCTTGCGCCCCGAATACGTATCCAAGAGGTAGCTGGCCAGCACGCCGCGTTCCACCACCGTCGTCTTCCGGGTCGGGAGCCCCTCCCCGTCGAAGGGATGCGATCCCAGCCCGCCCGCCATGCGGCCGTCGTCGTACACGGACACGAACTCCGGTGCCAATCGGGTGCCCAGCCGATCGATCAGGAACGACGCGCCTTTGTAGAGGGCATAGCCGGAAATCGCTCCGCACAGGTTCGACAAGAGGCTCCCGGCGGTTTCCTGGTCAAAAATCACGGGGACCCGTGAGGTTGTCACTTTTCTGGCGCCGAGCCGTCGTAAGGCCCGCCTGGCCGCCTCCTTCCCTACCGCTTCAGGGCTGTCGAGCTTGCCGAATTTGCGCTGGAGGGCGTACCAGGAGTCCCGCTGCATCCCGCCGCCGTTGGATCCGGTCGCAATCGGGGAAACGGACACCGAAAAGCTGGAGCTGCGATAGTGGCCCTGAAACCCGTGGCTGTTCGCGAGCAGTACCCTGCCGCTGGCCGAATTGAACTCTGCGCCTTCGGAATTGGTGATCCGGGCATCCGAACCCAGGGCCGCCGCCTCGGCCCGGCGCGCGAGTTCGATTTGCTGGTCCGTGTTCAGTTCGGTAGGGTCGTACAAATCGAGATCCGGTTGGTCCTTGGCCATTTGTGCCGCCGACGGCAAGCCGGAGGTCTGATCCTCCGCCACCGCGTTCGCCAGAGCGCAGCTGTCGGCCACCAACCGATCCAAGGAGTCTTTGGAAAAATCGGAGGTGGACGTGCTGGCCGATCGCTTTCCGAAAAAGACGCGCAACCCCAGCCGTTTTTCTTTGGCCTTGGTCAGGCATTCGACGGCGGACAGGCGGACCTGGACGGAAAAGGTCTGCCCCTCCGCAACCATGACCTCGGCCTCATTCGCCCCCTGCTTCTTGGCCTGAGCCAGCAGTTCAGCCGCCAGCTCGGTGATCTCACGATTCTGTTGCAATTCTCCCCCTTTCCGCCCGCTCATCGCTCAGCACCCAGCACTCATCACTGTCCCTGGGTCCCACCAACCGTGATCTCGTCAATCCGCAAGGTCGGGAGGCCGACTCCCACAGGAACCGATTGCCCGTCCTTGCCACAGGTCCCGATGCCTTCGTCCAGCTTGAGATCGTGCCCCACCATCGACACCTTAGTCAGGATATCGGGACCGTTGCCGATCAGGGTCGCGCCCTTCACCGGTTTGGTGACCTCTCCGTTTTCGATCAGGTAGGCTTCGCTGGCGGAAAAGACGAACTTGCCGTTGGTAATGTCCACCTGCCCGCCTCCGAAGGACACCGCATACAATCCTCGTTTGACGGAGCGAAGAATCTCCTGTGGATCGGACTCTCCGGCCAGCATGAAGGTGTTGGTCATCCGTGGGAGCACGATGCTCTGGAAACTTTCCCGACGGCCGTTTCCGGTCAGTGGGATTCCCAGCAAGCGGGCGTTCAACCGATCCGTGATGAAGGCGCGCAGCACCCCCCGCTCGATGAGGACAGTGTGGGTGGTCGACGTGCCTTCGTCGTCTATGTTGAGGGACCCTCGCCGGGAGGGCAGCGTACCGTCATCCACAATCGTGCAGGCGTCCGAAGCGACCCGGCGACCCACCAGGTTCGTGAAGGCCGAGGTCTTCCGACGGATGAAGTCTGCTTCCAGCCCATGCCCGATCGCCTCGTGTAACAGGATGCCCGGCCAGCCCCCGGCCAGGACCACCGGCATGACGCCGGCAGGCGCGTCCACCGCGCTCAGATTCAGGATGGCCTGACGGGCCGCCTCCCGGGCATAGGACCGGTACCGGTCTTCTTCGCGGTAGAACTCAAACCCGACCCGTCCGCCGCCGCCGAAGGTGCCGACCTGGCGGTTTCCGTTTTCCTCGGCAATACAGGTGACCTGGAGACGGGACAAGGGCTGCACGTCTCCCACCAACCGGCCTTCGGAGGTGGCTACCACCACCAGCTTGTGCTCGGTATTGAAGGAGGCGATGACGTTCTTGATGCGGGGATCATACCGGCGGGCCTCGGCATCGATCAGGGACAGGAGATCCACACGCTCTCGGGTGGCGATGGCCGTCAGGGGGGTCTTCAGGGGATACAGGTCTTGCGATGCCTTGCTCCGCGTGGGCACCGGGACCGGCCCGACTGCCTCGGGGGACGTCGCGATATAACGGGCGGTGTCGGCGGCCACCTCGAGGTCCCTCCGAGTCAGCTCGTCCGAATAGGCAAACCCCGTCTTTTCTCCCGCCGTGGCCCGGACGCCGACCCCCTGGGCGACGCTTTTCGTGCCCCGTTTGACGATTCCTTCTTCCATGGACACGGATTCGGCAATTCGGGATTCAAAATACAGGTCCGCATAGTCCACGTCCCGCACCTTGACCTTGCCCAGGGCATGCTGGACGTCCTGTTCGCTGAGGGCAAAAGTGGCCAATTCCGCTGACTGTTCGCTAGTCCGGTTCGCCATGGGCGACGTCTCCTTCCCACTCCCAAAAGGTCAGTATAGCTAATTCGTTTTCGACCCTGCAATGGGGCTGTGTAGTGGCCGTGAAGAACGCTCACGGTCCCGGCACTTGCCCGCCTTTTCTGGTATCCAGTCGGGTGCAATTGCCTCCGGCCTTAAACGGGAGTATTTGTAGGGCGTTGTACGAAGTGGCCCTGC
>JBFFYZ010000241.1:0-4091 GCA_041568895.1 Nitrospiraceae bacterium | reverse complement strand
CCGCATGATTCCATCCGCCCCGCCCGTGATGACCATGTACCCCCGTTCGACCAGGAGACGGGTGAACCGGATAGCCAACTGGTAGTTCGGGTCCTGGGGTTGGGTTCGCGCCGACCCGAAGATGCTGACCTTGGGCCGGTTCCGGTAGGGATGGAATACTTTAAAGGCGTACCGGAGCTCCTTGAGCGTCCGGTTCAGAATTTTATATTCCAAGGTGTCCAGCGGTGAATCGTTCAGCTTGAGGACCCCGACCAGCATCTCCTTAAGCAGGACCTTTTGCAGGTTTTCGTCTGCTGTCTCGAGCAGGCGCCTCACCTGATCGAGAATTTCTTCGTTTGTCCAGTTGTTCATGGGTGAAAGATTGTGGCGGAAGGGCACCGCGTCTGGTTCAAATCATATCAGGTCATGGGAGACTGGTCAAAAAAGGGTATTTCCTCAGCGTAACCGCCGCCATCAGGGTTCGGAGGCCTGTTTGTGGCGGTTCTGGATGGCCCAAGAAGCGATGTGGGATTGATCGGCAGGGGACAAGCGGGAGAATTGGATTTCCGGCCGAAAGGGCGGAGTTCCCGGTTTGCCCTTGGTCCCCTCCGGTTCGGATCCGCTCAGACCTTTGGAGGAAGCGGGGCGGACAATCGTCGCGTGGGCATGAATGGGGCGGCTGACACCCGGTAACGAAAATTCCATGCTCAGGCTGGTCCCCGGGGCCAGGGAGACGGGCATCTCGAGCATCGCGCTCAAATGGGTCAGATGGGTAATGGTGACGGTATGTTTCGAGCCGTGAAAGTTTCCGCCCTGCACGGTCACGTTTGCAGAGATCCGGCAATCGGGACGCCAGGACGACAACGCCAATTCCCGGGCGGTCAAAATGCCCAGGGGCTTTTTTTTCTTGGTGACGATCAGCAGCGGGATGCCCTTGGCGGTCATGAGGGAAATGGCCGCCTCGACCGGTTGATCGAATTCAATGGTATGGATCGGTTTGGACATGATCGTGTGGGCCTCAATCTCGGCCGGGTCGTATCCCTGAGCTACGACCTTTTGCACGATGTCCGTATAGGTCATAATGCCTTGTTTAGTGTCGGAGTCTTTGACCAAAAGGCAGGGACTGTGTTCCTTGTGCATGATGACGGCCGCTTCCTGTACGGAGACGTCGCCGGGGATTTGGATCACGCCCGGGATCATGATACGCTGGACCGACCAAGATGGTCGGTCCCCTGCAGGGTCTTGAGGTTTATCCACAGCCCGAATCATGCCGAATCTTGGTCGCGATGAAGGCCGAAATGCAGGTCGGAGAATGGGCCTCCGTAAAGGCCGGACGAATTCAGCATTTCACAAGATTCAGGAAATGTCCAAAAATATCAACTTCCCGACCCAGCCGTAACCGCTCTCTTGGTGCTTGTCAGCCAAGAGCGGGATTGAGTACACTTTCTCGCCATGGTGGCGATGTTTCCCGAGCAGGTGGAATTCGGAAGTGCCATGACTGAGATGAAGTGCCATGACTGAGATGAGGAGGGAATTTATTCGTCGGGTGGGTGCCGTTCCGGGCCATGGGCTCGGTCTGTCCGTGGATGTCTATTCCCCGGATCTGTTCGAGTTAGTGGATGCCCTCCAGGTCAGGCAACTCACCCTCGGGTACCTGGAAATTTTCAAAGCAGCCACCCCGGCGCTCCGGGCGGTACGCAAGCGATGGCCCGCCGCCCGCCTGGTTTACCATAGCGAAGGCGTGTGGCTGACCCAGCCGGACTTGCAATCGGCTTATCCTTGGGAAGAGGAGGTGCACACCGCGTGCGAGCATGCCCAGGTTCTCGGCAGCGCCTGGATCACTCACGAAGGAGCGGCCAAGCAAATGGCCGGGTATTCCTTTGGGACCTACCTTCCACCCCTGTTCACACCGACGGGGGCGGATGTGATGGCCCGGAATGTCAGCCTCGTGCAAGGAACGTTGGATGGGCTGTGCCGGGACCGCGGCCTGGCGAGTCCGCTTCTCCTCGTGGAGACACCTCCGTTGACCTACTTCGGATTGGGCAGCCTCTCCATGGCCGATTTTTTCCGACGGGTGACCGACCTGACGTCCTGCGGGCTCGTCCTCGACATCGGGCATGTGTGGACGGTCTTTCGCTACTCCGGAGCTTGGCGCACCAGGTCGCTGCCGCAGTTCCTCGGCGAGTTTTTGGAAACTTTGCCGCTCGAGCGCGTGGTCGAAATCCACGTGGCTGGACTTGCGCCGCATGACAGCCAGGGCTTCCAGGGGGAAGCCGGCGATCCGGCCTGTCCCGGGGATGTCGGACGGTCCGTCCCGCCCTGGTGGATCGATGCCCACGGGGCCCCAATCCCGGCGCTGTTGTTCGACATGTTGGACCAGGTCTTGGCCCATCCGAAGTTGGTGCACCTCAAGGGGCTGGCCTTGGAGGTCGATACCAAACCGATTCACCTCATTGTGGACGAATTCAGCCGGTTCTCCGAACGATTTGGAAGGCCCATGGAGCGAGCTGAAGGAGACCAGGTCCAAGGCGAAACGACCTTCATCTCGGAGTACCGGGAGGGAGGTCCGGAGCCATCGCCAACCGTTCCGTGGCGCCTCTTTGAGCCTGGCGGGACCGAGCTGCAGGATCAATATACCCGCTACGCTCGAGTCGTGAGCGGACAAGCCGGTGTCGAGGAGCCAGTTTGGGACTTCGACCCTGAGGCCCTGACCCATTATCGCCAGCGGTATCTGCCTCACGAAATATTGGAATGGGGAGGGGAGGTGAGGGCCATGTTCCCAGACACCTGCCGCCAGTTGAGCGCGGCGGGCTTGTCCCTGGAGGGCTTCGTCGGCTTCTGGTTCAAAGCGGCGAGGCGGAACGTTCAGCCCTATGACTTTTTCCTTCTCAAACTGGATCGGTTCCAGGAATTCGTGAATGACGTCCTTCCTTCCGCCAAGAGCACCGCCGCGCGCGAGTCGGCCGACTTGCGGGAAGCCTATCAGCGGGCGAACGAGGAGGTCGGGGGGTAAGATGAACGTCGAGACGACATTTTGGGAGCACCTGCCCAGACCCATCATGGGGCTCTCCCCCATGGACGGGGTGACTGATGCCCCATTCCGGGTGACCGTAGCCCGGCAGGGACGGCCGGATGTGAGCTTCACCGAATTTACCAGCGTCGGGGACATCTGTCGGGGCCCGGACCATCTTCTGGCGTCCCTGCTCTACAGCGAGCTGGAGCGGCCGGTGGTGGCCCAGTTGTATGGGAAAGATCCGGATCTCTTCTACCAAGCGGTGCATGCGGCCTGTGAATTGGGATTCGACGGAGTGGACATCAATATGGGCTGTCCTTCCCGGAATGTGGCCTCCTCTGGATCCGGGGCCGGGTTGATTCGAACGCCTGATCGAGCCCGGGCCATCATGCGGACCACCCGACAAGCGATTTTCGATTGGGCGAATGGTCAGACCCTTGAGGCCGTCGGGTTCAAAGCCTCTCGGATCGAGCTGATTCGCGGCATGAACCTCCGACGGGCGGGACAGCCGATGGTCCCACGCCGTTGCGTTCCCCTTTCGGTCAAAACCCGGCTGGGATATGACTCGATCGTCATCGAACAGTGGATCGGCCACCTCCTGGAAGAAGGGCCGGTGGCCATCTGCGTCCATGGGCGGACCCTGGAGCAGATGTACCGCGGTGAAGCGGACTGGGAAGCGATCGGCAGGGCCGCGCGGCTGGTCCGTGGAACCAAGACCCTGTTGCTGGGGAACGGGGACCTTCGCTCTTTGGCTGATGCGGTGCATCGGATTCGGGAGAGCGGAGTCCAAGGGGTTCTGCTCGGGCGGGCGGCGCTCGGGGAGCCCTGGTTGTTTCGGAACAATGACCAGGCCCGAAACTACGCACTCCAGGCAGACCTTCAGGATTCGTGGGGGCGCGCTGGCACGGATCCGGACAACCGGCCGGTCGGGCTGCAGGAGCGATTTCAGGTCATGCTCGAGCATGCCCGCGCATTCGAGGCCATTCTGGGTGTCGAGCGGTTTCCCCGAATGCGAAAGCACCTGGGCTGGTACTGCAAGGGGTTTCCCCATGCGGCGGCCATGCGGGCCCACATGGTCCGAGCGCGGAGCCGGGCCGAT
>JBFFYZ010000240.1:0-4102 GCA_041568895.1 Nitrospiraceae bacterium | reverse complement strand
GCAATGGCCATGGCAACGGCAACGGGCATGGCCGGCCCCTGCGGAGGGAGCTGCCGATGGTCGGCGCCCGTTCGAGCATGGCGGCCTGCGGGGACGGAGGTCTGGACGATCGGTGAAACCTACTTCCCGGCGCCAGGGCATCCTGCCGTATCAGCGGTTGCGGCGGCTGATCGCCGACGGGATCATCCGCGCGGACATACCGATCGAGGATCGCCAGATCCAACCCGCCAGCCTGGACCTGCGGCTGGGCACCAAGGCCTACCGCCTCCTCAGCAGCTTCCTTCCCGAATGGTCCGAAATCAAAAGCCGCCTGACCCTTCGACAAGGCTCAGGGCAGGATCTGATGGATTTCTACCAGTCCGATCTCGTCATGTACGAGATGGACCTCCGCGAGGGCGCCATTCTGGAAAAAGGCCACGTCTATCTGGTGCCGCTCTTGGAAAATTTGCAATTGCCCCCGACCCTCCGCGCCCGGGCCAACCCGAAAAGCACGACGGGGCGGCTGGACGTGTTCACGCGGGTCATCACCGACCTGCACGCCGGGTTCGATGAGATCCGCCCCGGCTACGGGGGCCCGCTCTACCTGGAAGTCGTCCCGCGCTCCTTCACGATCAAGGTCAAGACCGGTCAGTCCTTGAACCAGCTTCGCCTGATCCAGGGAGCCTCATTGGTGTCGGACGCCGATCTCCTGGTTCTGCACCGGAAGGAGGCGATTCTGTATCACCAGGGCAACGGCGTGAGCGCCGGGAAGCCGGTGGCCGCGAGCCAGCTCCGGATCGACCGGGGCCTGTTTCTGCGCATTGATCTCCAGGGCACCGAGCGGGGCGGCGACACGATCGTGGGTTACCGGGCCAAAAAAAACAGCCACGTGATCGACCTCTCAAAAATCGGGTACTACGCTGCCCTGGATTTTTGGGAACCGATCCGCCGGCACCGCAACGACAGCCTGCTCCTGGAGCCGGAGGAGTTCTACATTCTGGCGTCCAAGGAGCGGATCCGCGTGCCGCCGGAGTACGCCGCCGAGATGGTCGCATACGAGGCCGCCTGCGGGGAGCTGAGGACCCATTACGCCGGCTTCTTCGACCCGGGATTCGGGTACGGGCAGGGCGAGCTCAAGGGCACGCAGGTGGTGCTGGAAGTCCGCCCCCACGACGTGCCCTTCCTGATTTACGATGGACAAACCTTTTTCAAGGTTGTATATGACCAACTGGTGGCCACGCCGGACCAGGTGTACGGCAGCCTCCTGGGCTCCTCCTATCAGCGCCAAGGCCTGACGTTAAGCAAACATTTCAAGGTGTAACATGTCCGAACAGGACACCAAGGAGCAGATGAACCAGGAACTCTCGAAGCCGGACGAGCCCCTCGCCCCCTCGCGAAAGCCCCAGGATCACGACCCCTCCCGGGAAGACCGGCTCCTGAAGACCGCCGAGCTGCTGATCGGCACCACGATGATCTTCGTCGGCTTCCTGAACGTCTTTCTGTCCATCAGCGGCGGGTTCGAAATCAGCGTCTTCCCGTTCCTGCTGTATTTCGCCGGAATGGCGATCTGGGGCCATGCGACCATTCAGCAACAGACCACCCGGTACGCCGTGATCGCCGGGTCCCTCATCCTGGGCCTGGCCATCTTCCACTATGGCGAAGTCCTCTTCTGGCACAAGCAGGTCGTTTTCTGGGGGACCGTCGCTATGGTCAGCTTCTTCATGTTCAAGGGGACCCAGACCTCCTAGCCCTCCATGTCCATTTCGGTCGTCATCCCCGTCCTCAACGAGGAAGGGTTCCTGCCGACCACCCTCTCCCGAACCGCCGCGCTGGGGTTCGACGAGCTGATCGTCGTGGACGGCGGCAGCCAAGACCGCACGCTCGACATGGTCCAGGCCTTCGAATCCGTTCCCTCTAGGAGCCGTCAGCTATCAGCCACCAGCGTTCAGGCATCTGACCTCAGTCCTCAGCACCCAGTCCTCAGTCCTGTGACAGTGATCGAGTCGTCCCCCGGCCGGGCCAGGCAGATGAACGCGGGCGCGGCCTCCAGTCGGGGAGACATCATTCTGTTCCTGCACGCCGACACCCTGCTGCCCGAGGACGCGCGGGAGGCCATCGAGCACGCCCTGGCCGATCCGGCTTGCGTGGGCGGCCGGTTCGATGTCCGATTCGACAAGGATGGCGGGCTCGCTCGCCTCATCAGCCGCATGATGAATGTCCGGTCCCGCTGGACCGGCATCGCCACCGGGGATCAGGCCATCTTCGTGCGGCGGCAAATCTTCGAGCAGCTCGGCGGGTTTGCCGACCTACCCCTCATGGAAGATGTGGACTTCACCCGCCGCCTAAAACGTGCCGGCCGGATCGCGGCGCTCCGCCACATGGTCATCACCTCCTACCGCCGCTGGGAGGCGCGGGGTCCCTGGCGCACGATCCTCTTGATGTGGAGCCTCAGAATCCTGTACTGGATGGGAGTCAACCCGCACCGCCTGGCACAGTTCTATCGCGATGAACGATGAATGATGAGTGATGAACGATGGGCAAAGACGGCTTAGAGAAACCAGCTTCACCTCAGCACTCAGCACTCAGGACTCAGCACTCCAACGCTGCGTTGGTGATTTTCACCAAGGCCCCGATTCCCGGCGAGGTGAAGACCCGGCTCTGCCCGCCCCTGACGCCGGACGAAGCGGCGAGCCTCCACGGGAGCTTCGTGCTCGACGCCGTCGAGCGCAGCACCCAGACCCTCAAGGCCTCCCAGGGCACGCTGGACCGGTACCTGGCCTGCGCCCCGTCGCAGGACCACGTCTTTTTCAAAGTCATGGAAGGGCGGTACGGGCTGCGGCTGATCGATCAAGTCGGAGAGGACCTGGGCGCCCGCATGGGCCAGGTGTTTGAGTCCCTCCTGAGCCAGGGGTATCAGCGGGTGCTGCTGGTCGGCACCGATGTCCCGACGCTGCCCGGCGGCTATTACACCCAGGCCCTCCAGCAGCTCGAGACCCATGACCTGGTGCTGGGCGCAGCGCAGGACGGCGGCTATCACCTGATCGGCTTGACCCGGCCTGCTCCCGAGCTGTTTGCCGGCATCCCCTGGTCCACCGAAGAGGTCTTGCCCTTGACCCTCAAGAAGGCGGAGACTCTGGGCTTGAAGACCGCACAGCTCCCGGTCTGGCGCGACGTGGATACGATTCAGGACCTGGAAGCCTTGATCGAAGAATCAGGACTGAGGACTGAGGACTCAGGACTGAGAAGGAAAACTCAGCGCTCAGCGTTCAGCGTTCAGCACTGTTTATCGGAGCGCACCGCCGGTGCGCTCCGGTTGATTGCCGGCCGGCTTGAAGGGCGAAAGGGAAAGTGAGAATTGGTGATGGTGAGTGTCGGGCAGAAAGGATCCAGGCATGAATCAGGAGAAAAATAACAAAGTCGCCTTGATCACCGGCGGCGCGCGAGGCATCGGACGCGCGATCGCGCTCGATTTGGCCTCACAAGGGTGGCGCGTGGCCCTCTGCTACCGGAAGAGCGAGAAAGAGGCGACGGCCACCGTCCAGGCCATATCCCAGCAGGGAAGCGCCGGTCTCTCTCTCCGCTGCGATGTGTCGGACCCGGCGGCCTGCACGCAACTGGTCCAGGAGGTGGAACGCACCTGGGGACGAATCGACGCCCTGATCAATTGCGCCGGCCCGTACCATCGGGTCAACCTGCTGGAGGAGACGCCCGAAGGCTGGTCCGACATGCTGACCAACAACCTGCATCCCCTGTTCTATCTGGCCAAGGCCGTGGCGCCCGGCATGAAGGAACGGAAGTACGGCCGGATTATCAGCTTCAGTATGGCCAACGCCGACCAGATGGTCGCCCAGCCGGACGTCACCGCGCACTACATCGCCAAGGCGGGAGTCCTGATCCTGACCCGGACCCTGGCCAAGCTGCTGGGGCCGCACGGGATCACGGTGAACGCCATATCGCCGGGGTTTATTGATTCAGGCAGCGCGCCGCCGGCCGAGCTGGCCGGCGTCACCAAGCGCATCCCGGCCGGGTATGTGGGGGACGTGAAGGATACGGTGGCGGCCGCGCGCTTCCTGCTGTCGGAGGAAGCCCGCTACGTCAACGGCGGGAACATCCACGTGAGCGG
>JBFFYZ010000239.1:0-4136 GCA_041568895.1 Nitrospiraceae bacterium | reverse complement strand
TTCGTGTCTCCGGGGCTCAGCTGCTGGCGGTGCGACCAGTGCCTGGCGGGACGGGACAATCTCTGTTCGTCCTATAAAATTCTCGGCGCCCAGGTGGATGGCGGGTATGCCGAGCTGGTGACGGTGCCGGGGGTGAATGCCATTCCCATTCCGGGGAGGCTGACGTTCGAGCAGGCCGCCGCGTGTCCGCTGGTGTCGGTGACCGCCTGGCACATGCTATTCGCCCTCGGGGGACTCCGGCCCGGGGAGACGGTGCTCGTGATGGGAGCCGGAAGCGGAGTGGGAAGCGTCGCGATCCAACTGGCGCGTGCGGCCGGAGCCCGGGTCTATACGACCGTGGGCTCCGACGATAAGGTCGCCAAAGCGAAGGAGTTAGGGGCGGAGGAGGTGATTCTTCACAGCCGCGAAGAGGTCGCCAAACGGGTCAAAGGGCTGACGGACGGGCGGGGGGTGGACCTCGTGATCGAGCATATCGGGCCGGCCGTGTGGGACCACTGTCTCCAGTCCCTGGCCCGGGGAGGCCGGTTAATCACCTGCGGGGCCACCACGGGCGGGGAGGTGAAACTGGACCTTCGGTTTTTATTTTCGCGGCAGTTAACCCTGAAGGGGTCCTATATGGGGACCCGGGCGGAACTCCTGGAGGCGGCCAAGCTCCTCGGAGCCGGGCAGGTTCGGCCCGTCGTGGACCGGGTCTTTCCCCTGCGGGAGGCCCGGGCGGCCCAGGAATACATGCTGGAGCGGAAGGTCTTCGGTAAAATCGTGTTGGCGGTGAGTGAACGATAACGGGAGGAGTCGAGAGATGTCATCCTTAGTGCAAGTGATGCGGAAAGATCTGAAGAAAATTGCTCATGATGCCCTGGTCGTGGACGCGGCCAAGCGGATGCGTGACGAAAAGGTGGGCTCCCTGTTTGTGGACAAAAAGGGGGAGATGATCGGCATCGTCACCGAGACCGACGTCGTTCGGCGCGCGGTGGCGGAAGGGAAGGATCTCAAAAAATCCACCGTCGAGAGCATCATGACCAAGCCGATTAAAACCATCGACTCGGTCCGGACGGTCCAGGATGCCCACGATATGATGGGGGATCTGGGGGTCCGGCACCTGGGGGTCACGGAAAAGGGAAAGTTAATCGGCCTCGTGTCGGTGCGAGACCTTCTCGTGTACTTTAAGACCTTTTCCGAGCCCAGGATTACGCAGGACTGAGGGAACGCGGAACGGCCTGCATAAATCGAGCTGTCCTGACGAGACGGCGGAGCAACGGCTGAAAATATCCCGAACTTCCTAAAGTTTTTTCGCGTACTTGAACAGATTCCCACTCTGATCTGCCAAAATTTGGGTGAGCTGTTCATCCTTGAACCATCGGTCCTATGACCAGGGGCTTTATAGGATTCTAATTGATGAGAAGATTCAATAACTTCCCCTAACCTCACCCGCTCAAATCCTGCACTGGAAATCGGCATTGGTTTTGCTCTCTTTTGCCATTACGTTCTCTCTACGAGAACCGGGGCGGGAACGCCCCAGGCAAGGTTGGGGAAAGTGGTGGGCCGAAGGGGCCGTTCAGTGTAGAGGATTCGACCCGTGATGGGACTTCAGGGCCATGAAGAGGAACGGACCCACCTCAAGGGGTGGACCAAGCGTCTCCAAACCTTGGACCCCACGACGGGTCTCCTCAACCGGAATGGCTGGATGGATTATGCGGCACGGGTCCTTCATCGCGCCGGTTATACCCATGAAAACCTCGGAGTGTTGCTGATCGAGCTGGACCAGTTTGCCGCCATTACCGAAGAATTTGGGTACAGGGTTGGGGAGGAGACCTTGCAGGTGGTGGCCGATGTGCTGGAGCAGCAAGTCCGCCCTGGGGACATCCTGGGTCGGTGGCTGGAGGAACAGTTCATTCTCCTTCTGCCTGCCGTGAAGGCGGAGGCGCTGGGGATCGTGGGAGAACGGCTTCGAAAGGCGGTGGAAGCCGCCAAATACCTCGTCGAAGACCGGCACCTCCCGCTCAGCCTCAGTATCGGGGGCGCTTCCGCGATTGCGAAGACGGGGACGGTCAAGGAGCTCAACAGGATTATTTCCAAAGCCGACGGCCGGACAAGCCTGGCGAAGCGACAAGGGCGCAATCAAGTGGTGTTGTGAGAGACGGGATGGAGCCGGGAATGGGAGTCCGGCTATTTGGAGATTTCTCTGATGATGTGGCCGAGTTCGGGAAGGATTAATTGCTCCAGGGCGAGGCGGACGGCACCCTCGGAGCCCGGGGTGGAAAAGATCACCTTCCCACGATACAGGCCGGCGGTCGCACGGGTCATGATGGCCGGAGATCCGATGTCTTTGTAGGTCAGGTAGCGGAAAATCTCGCCGAATCCTTCCAGCCGTTTTTCCAGCAAGCTGTCCACCGCTTCAAAGGTCGAATCCCGCCGGGAGATCCCGGTGCCGCCGTTGATGATCACGGCGTGCACGGCCTCGTTTCCGGCGGCGGCTTGAATCAGCGTCCTGATCTCGGCAGGCTCGTCTTTGACCAGGTGATAGGCGGCGACGTGATGTCCCGCTTGTTCCAGGAGGCGCCGGATCGCCTGCCCGCTGGCATCGGTCTCTTTGGTGCGGCTGTCGCTGCAGGTGATGACCATGCACCCGACCCGGCTGGGTGCATGGGCCTTGTGTTCGAGCGGAGTGCCGTGCCCAGCGTGGCCTCGGTGCTTCGCCGGATCCCCATGCCGGTGCTTCTCCTGAGGATGCCCTGATCGTTTCTTGGCTGGCATGGGCGCCTTCTTCGGCCGAGCCGGGCCTGCAAAAGGCCTCCTCAGCCCCAAATCGAATCCGGCTTGAGCCGCTCGACCGGTTTCCCCTTCCCGATGTGCTCGTCCAAAATCGCCGGAACATCTGCCGCCTTGACTTGGCCGTACCAGATTCCGCCTGGATAGATCACCACCGTGGGACCCTGTTCGCAGGGGCCGAGACAGCCCGAATTGGTGACCAAGACATCGCCCGGCTGGATTCCCCGCTCCACGAGCCCCATGTTGAAGGCCATCAGAATCTCCGGCGAGCCGGCGGCTCCACAGGAGGGTTTGGGGTGCCCGGGCGGGCGGGAGTTCGTGCACACGATGATGTGATATTTCGGCTTCGGCATGAGGTTCTCCTTAAATGAGCAGTCAGTTATCGGGACTCACGGTTCGGTTTGTGTCGGATGAGAGCTGCCGGCTGAACGCCAGTTTCATTTCGGCAGATGCCCTTTCCACAGCTCGAGACATTCCTCGGGGAGCTTCCAATGTTTGGCGCCTTTGATTACCCACTCCAGGTAATGTTCCTTGGGCTTAAACTTGCCGATGGGGGTGGCGGAATGGGTGGTGACCAGCATTTTTTCATCGTTTTCGTCCAATACGGTGACGGGGAGGTGGTGGAAGGCTCCCTCGGGGACCTCGCCATCGAATTCATCCAAGAGTTTCAGGTCCTCCTCGGTGAGTTCGACGACGATGCCCCACACCCGTTCGCCCGGGGTAGGGGTGATGCTGGCGAGGCCGCATCGCCATTGCGATGACCACCGGCAAAAATGAATCGAGTGGTCCGGGAGGTAGGCCTTGCAGATAAATTGATGTTCGGGTGCGCGGCGCTTTAACTGGGTTGGATTCAGATTGTCGGCGAAGAGAAAGAATTTCATAGGGGTTCCATTGGAAAGTTAGAGGCGGTCAATGGGAAAAACGTCCTTCCGGGCTCGGGTTTATTACCACAGGGTCTTCAAGGGTTTCAAGTGCACGGAATGGCGGAACCCTTGGGGGAAGCGGGGAAATTGCCGGTCCTCATCAAGGAAAGGCTCTCCCACTGAGGCCTCGGTTGGTTGACTTTCCGGGCAGGGCGGGGCTATCGTTTTACTATGGGTCCCAAGGCCGACACGATCTTATGGAGCCTGCTGACCGGGCCCGTACTCTGGTGCCTGGTGGGAGGACTGGTATGGGGTGGATCTCCGGCCAGAGGCGGGGAGTACTTTAGTTGGATCGATGCCACCGGGACCATGGTGATCACCGATGATCCCGGACAAATTCCCCCTGCCGTGAATCGGAGCTCGGTGTTTCTCCACCAGTTCGAGGAGCGCAGCCAGGTCTTGGTGAAAAGGGACCTTCAGCCACCGACGCCGTTGCCGTCCGAC
>JBFFYZ010000238.1:0-4147 GCA_041568895.1 Nitrospiraceae bacterium | reverse complement strand
TAACGAGGTGTGGAGGCGCCGGGCGGGTTCGAACCGCCGCATCGCAGTTTTGCAGACTGCTCCCTTAGCCACTTGGGTACGGCGCCTTCCGGCCCATTATAGCCAGGGCGCCTTGTTGATCTCAACCCGCGGCGCGCCAGAGAGGAGTCAAGAGACAGAAATGAGTTCTATGTTAGGCTCGGGTGGAAGGGAGCGGGATTGTCATTCTCTATAAGTCACCAGTTAATCGTTAGCGGCCGGGCTGGGCTGCTTTCGCTCGCACCCATTGCACGAAGCCGGGCCGAGCAATGGGTACCCGGCCTTGTTGTGCTCCGGACGTTGCCGAACCGAAGCGGCCCGCTTCAGGCGGGTGCCGAGGACTGTTCGAAGCTGCGTTCGCAGGATGTGCCGGACGCAGCAAGTTCCGCAGGCAAGCGAAGGTGAGGCTTAAGGCGGACCAAGACGGCTCTGGCCTTGAGCGGAAGCAGCCCAGCCAGGCTGTGTATCCTTCGTCACCCGCGTATGTTCATTTCTTATTCGGCAGGACCGGGATCTCGCGGCCCAGCGTGGACGGACCGTTGGAGGGTTGAGGAGAGAGGTGCCAGTTGATGTTGTGGGCAGATTCGTCCGCCGCGTGAACTGCTTCGCCGGCGTCGTCTTCCGCTTCCTTTTCCTTGGCCAGCAGCTCCACTTCCTGAATGAGCGTCTCCATGAGCTCTTCCGCCGGGACCTTGCGCAGGAGCTTGCCCTTTTTGAACAGGATGCCGACCCCTTCGCCGCCGGCGATACCGATATCGGCCTCCTTGCCTTCCCCGATCCCGTTGACGACGCAGCCAAGGACGGAGACGTTCAGCGGGGTCTTGATGTGGCCCAGCCGCTTTTCCAACTCGCTCGCCATTCGGACCACGTCGATCTCGACCCGACCGCAGGTCGGGCAGGCGATCACGTTGATGCCGCGGTGGCGCAGCTCCAAGGACTTCAAGATCTCGAAGCCGACCCGCACTTCCTCGACCGGATCGGCCGCGAGGGACACACGGAGGGTATCCCCGATCCCTTGCGAAAGCAGCCAGCCGATCCCGATGGCGGACTTGACCGCCCCCGTCATGAGCGTGCCGGCTTCCGTGATGCCCAGATGCAGCGGATAGTCGGATTGCCGCGAGAACAGCCAATAGGCGTCCACGGCCATGTGCACGTCGGAAGCCTTGAGGGACACCTTCATGTTGGTGAAGCCGACGTCTTCCAGCGCGTGGACGGCATTGAGCGCCGACTCGGCCAGGGCCTCGGCGGTCGGATATCCGTACTTGTCGAGCAAATGTCGCTCCAACGACCCGCCATTGACCCCCACGCGGAGCGGAATCCCGCGGTCGTTGACCGCCTTGATGACTTCGGTCACCTTCCACCAGGCGCCGATATTTCCCGGATTGATCCGGACGCAGTCCACGACCTCCGCCGCCTCCAAGGCCAACCGGTGGTCGAAGTGGATGTCCGCGATGAGCGGCACGGTCATCTGGGCCTTGATTTTAGGCAGAGCCTGCGCCGCCTCCATGTCGGGGACCGCCACCCGGATCAGCTCGCATCCCGCCTCTTCCATCTGACGGATCTGCTCCACCGTCGCCTTCACGTCGCGGGTATCGGTCATGGTCATGGACTGGACGGACACCGGCGCGTCGCCGCCGATTTTGACCTTGCCCACCCTGATCTGTCTGGTCTTGCGCCTGGTGATGTACATGAAAATTCCGCCGTTCAGCTCCCCTGCTCGTCTCCCACCGTCTCGTGTCTCCGTTCGGCCGAGAGGGCAAAGGCCTGATCGGAGTGACTCGAATCCGGGCTCTGGGCTACTCGGGAGGCCTCCCGAGCCAGCAGATTCTTCGCCGCCTGATAAATGCCTTCCGCGGTCAGCCCGTACTTCTCCCGCAGCAGATCCTGCGGGCCCTGCTCGATGTACCAATCGGGAAGCCCCAAGACCTTGGTCGGAAGATGGCTGATCCCCTGGTCCGAGAGGGACTCGAGGACCGCCGATCCAAAGCCGCCCATTTTGGCCCCTTCTTCCACGGTCAACAGGCAGCGGACTCCCCGGGCCACGTTCCCGATAAAGGTATGGTCGAGCGGTTTGACGAATCGCGCGTTGACCACCGCGGCCGAAATGCCCTCCTGTTTGAGCCGGTCGGCGGCTTCCACGGCCTGCCAGACGGTCACGCCGATCGCCAGAATGGCAATGTCGGTGCCCTCCCGCAACTGTTCCCCTTGACCGATGGGCAAGGCCACCGGTTCGGGGTCCATGGACACACCCAAGCTGGTCCCTCGCGGGTACCGCACCGAGGCCGGCCCCTCATAGCTCACACAGGTTTTGATCATGTGCTGCAGCTCGTTTTCGTCCTTGGGAGCCATGACCACCATATTGGGCACGTGCCGCAGGAAGGCATAATCGAAGGCGCCGTGGTGGGTGGTCCCATCCTCGGCCACCAGCCCTCCGCGGTCGATGCAGAAGGTGACGGGGAGGTTCTGTGTCGCCACGTCGTGCACCACCTGATCGTAGGACCGCTGGAGAAACGTCGAGTACAGCGCCACGACCGGCCTGATCCCGCGGGCCGCCAGTCCGCCTGCAAAGGTGACCGCGTGCTGCTCGGCGATACCCACGTCATAGAGCCGGTCGGGGAATTCCTTTTCGAAGGCCGTCAGGCCGGTTCCCTCGCACATGGCCGCAGTGATGGCGACGATCCGCTGGTCGGCCCGGGCCAACTTGACCAGGGTGTTCACCGCGTGCGTCGTGTAGGAAGGGCGCGCGGCCTTTTTGGCCGGCTCCCCGGTCTCCCGGACGAACGCCGGGCAGGCATGGAACCACACCGGGTTTTTCATGGCCGGGTCGTAGCCCAGGCCCTTTTTGGTCATCACGTGGAGCAACGTGGGGCCCTTGAGCTTGATCACGTTGTCCAGCGTCGGGAGGAGATGCTCGAAATTGTGGCCGTCAATGGGACCCACGTACCGAAAGCCCAGTTCCTCGAACAGGAGCCCGGGCAGGATCATTCCCTTGGCCAGCTCCTCCGCCCGCTTGGCGATCTTCTCCATCTCCTGGCCGATGCCCGGAATCGCACGCAGGAACTGCCCGGCCTCCTCACGCACTTTCGTATAAAACTCCCCGGAGAAGGTCCGGCTGAGATAGGCGGAAATCGCGCCCACGTTTTTGGAAATGGACATCTGGTTATCGTTCAGGATCACCAGAAAGTCCCGTCCCTGGCCTCCCGCGTGGTGGAGAGCTTCCAGCGTCATACCGGCAGTGAGCGCGCCGTCGCCCACGACGCAGACCACCTTGTGGCTCTGCTTGAGTTGGTCGCGGGCTTCCACCATTCCCAAGGCTGCGGACACCCCGGTGCCGGCGTGGCCGGCATTAAAGGTATCGTACTCGCTCTCTTCCCGCTTGCAGAACCCGCTCAACCCGCCGAACTGGCGGAGCGTATGGAACCGCTCCCGCCGGCCGGTGAGCAGCTTGTGCGCGTAGGCCTGGTTGCTCGTGTCCCAGACAATCAGGTCGGTCGGCGTATTCAACAGGGAGTGTAGCGCCACCGTCAGCTCGATCACGCCCAGATTGGAGGCCAGGTGGCCTCCGACGTTGGAGACGGCCGAGATGATCTGCTCCCGGATTTCCTGACACAGTTCCGGGAACTGCTCCGGCGCCAACCGTTTCAGATCCGACGGGTTCTGGATAGTCTTGAGCAACGACATATCTGGCTCACTCCTTGTGATGGCCTTGTGAGGGTTCAACCGCCAATGGCCTTGAATGGGCTAGGCGGTACACCGTGCGCGTCTGAGGTGATCAAGGCATGTGCCCCGAAGGCAGCAAAATACCACGGAAGTTTCTCATACCCCCCCCAGGCTGTCAAGCAGTTGCGCCTAAGGCTCCTAGCGGCCCCCTCCCCCGGCTTAGGGACCGAACCGGAAGGTGACCAGCGTCGACAGCGTAAAGTCCGCGGCGCTGCCCTCGATGAAATCCAGGTTCTCTACTCCATAGACCTGCCAGAGAAGATGCTTCCGGATCTGGTAAGAAAATCCGAACACCCCCTCCGTCACACCCCTGTCCAAAATCTTGGTGCCGGTATTCTGAAAGGGGCTCGAATAATAGTCGAACTGCGCCACCAGGGACAGGGTCGAGGACCAGAGATACTCGACCGCC
>JBFFYZ010000237.1:0-4149 GCA_041568895.1 Nitrospiraceae bacterium | reverse complement strand
GCCCCGGTAGGCATCCCGATAGGTATCAAGGATAACTAAGCTCACGCTATGGCGTTCAAAGAGACAGTACAGACGGTTCAGGCGATGGTCACGATCTGCGCGATCGTCATCGGCGGCATCTGGTCCTACAACCTGTTCATCAAGGAGCGGAAGCACTACCCGCATGCGAACATCGAGCAGAAAAACTCGCACGTCGCCTTGTCGGACCGGACCAACCTGTTGCGGGTGGGCATAGAAATCGCCAATACGGGAAGTTCCAGGCTCCTGTTAGGGGAGTCGATCATCCGCGTGCAGCAAATCCTGCCGCTGCCCCCCTGCCCGAAACAGGGGCCCTGCGCCGCCGACGAGGTGAAGGGCGCACTCAGTAAAGTTGAGCGTAGCACAGACCGGTTCAGCTGGCCGTTGATCGCCGAAAGAACCGGCAATTTTGAGGGGGCGTTTGATATTGAGCCGGGCGAGAAGGATTTCGTCGAATTCGAGTTTGCGGTCCCGTCCGAGGTGAAGGTGGTCCGGATCTACAGCTATTTCCAAAACGACAAAAAGGCTGAGGATGGCCATGAAGTCGGATGGTCGGTGTCGAGTTACTATGATTTTGGAGTGTCGAAAGGAGGGGGTGATAAATGAACTTCAGAACCGTCATCGGTCTAATCCTCTGCGGGCTGGTTCAGGTCGTCTGGATTCCCGCGGATGCGCAACCAGTAGTTTCTCAGCAATTACCACCCGAAAAAAGACCTCCCGAGGTTGAAAAGCCAAAGCCTCCTCCGCCACAGCCTTCCCAGAAAGCACCTTCACAGGACCCGAAGAAAAAAAATGGGGCCAGTGCGAATGGCGGGAAGGACTTTGCCCCCCCCATGCAAAAACCTCCTGAGACACGGCCGCCAGTCCAGTAACCATTTCTGGCGCATAGGAGAATAGAGGAGGGGATTCTAGAAATTACGGTGGGCCGGGAACCTTATTCAAAACCGATTGACCGATGACGGATGTCGAGTAACGCCCCGCCTATCCCTCGGATGCCGCCTCGCCGGACGGGATGGCGTAGAACAGGCAGTCGCTGCGGGCGATCATTGGATTGGTGGTAATCATGAAAAACCGCGTTGGTTGCGTGACCACCAGCGTCCCGTCCCGCTCGGTGAACACATCCCCGATCCGATTGTTGCCTTGGGCATCGCGGGCGTGGAGGGAGGAGAGCCCCCGTGGCCCGACCCACCCGAGCACCTGGCCAGATGGGACCACCCCAAAGTTGTGCAGATCCACATCGGGTCGAAAGGTCAGGTCAGCGCCAGGAACAGGTTCTGCCGCGTAAGCCACGCGCGCGCCGTCGCCAAGCTCGACACGAATCGGATGTTTCAAGAGCGTCACCCCTGAGTCCGTGTCGCCGAGATCGAGCACCGAGTCCGCGCCGGCATACCGGAACAGGCCTTGGACCGCCAGGGCGGTGGACTGTGGATCGTGCACACCTCCACATTCAACCGTGACCGTAGGAAACTCATCTTCGGTGGCTTCCAGGAGCGTCCCTAGCCGGAGGTCGGTCAGGATTAGGTGGCGGGAAAAGAGCGTGGTGATGGCCTTGTGAGCCGGACTGTACCGGGTGGAGACGGCATACGAGGGACTGAGCCCCGAGGTGTTGTGAATATCGAGCAAGACCTCGGGCCTTGCCGCCCGCAGGCGTCGGAGCACTTCGGCCGCAACGGACCCTTCGGGTCCTTCAAACGGCTCTCGGAAGCACCGGTTCAGGTCTCGATGGCCCGGCAGAACGCGGTAGAAAAAGCCTGGGGGCGCCAACGCGGCGTTCACCGCTCCGACAAAGCAGACGAGATTGACGGCTGGTTGCCTGCCCGAGCGAATCCACTCGAACACCGCCCGGACGCCGGAGGGTTCATTGCCGTGGAGAAGCGTGGAGACGGCACGGGTCCTCGTCCTGTCCCGTCCGGGAAAAATCAGCCAGGCCGAACCTCCTAAACGCCGCAGAAAATCCTCCACGGTCTCCCCGATTTCGCTCGCGGCAGGCGCCTCCCACGTGAAGAGGGGCGGACGGTCCGTCGTCACGGCTGGGTCCTCCATTCAGCGACCGGCTTCCCGCCGGCCAGTTCCCTCATGTAGGCTTCCAGCATGGCCACCAGCGCGTCATCCCTGCAAAGCCGCAGGTCGAGCTGTTCGAGCACCGCCCTCTGCCAGCGTGCCCCCGTGATCCCGCTCGTGATCCGGGCACGAATGATGTCCAAATAACTTCGAATCTCCCCGTCCTCCACCCCGAAGGCGGCGAGTCCCTCCTCCGCCAGGGGGAGAAGCTCCAGGGCCAGTTGTCCCACAGGGACCTCTCTGGGCGAGGGAGGTTCCGGTGAGGGCCATAACAACACCGCATCCAGGCCGTGCTGGGCCGCCCGGTAGAAATTGTAATCGGCATAGTGAAACGGAAAGGATGGCAGCAGCTCTTTGGTCCGGGTCCGAAGCCCGAGCGTCATCCCAATAAGAAAGGCCGCATTTGCCATCATGTCCTGCGCTGTCGGGCCTGCCGGGAGCGCCCGCATTTCGATCCGAAGATGGCCGCCGGCTTCCGGATCGTAGATGGCCCGATTCCACCGCCAGACGGTACTTTGATGCAAGCGCAGCTCCGTCAGCGCCGGGTGGCCGCCTGCGCGAAGCACCGCGAGAGGCTCTTCTGCTGCCACGACGGGAAGCAGAACCGGAAACAGTCCCACGGTTTCGGCGAACGCTTCGTAGGCGCCGCGTCGGACCCATCCGTGCCCGAAAGACACCCGGCCTGGCGCATGCCAGTCACCCCGGTCGGACGGTCGGTCGTCCAAGGCCTGCTTGAACAAGGCGACACGGGTCTCATCCCAAAGCCGATGCCCCAGGAACGTGGGAGAATTGGCCCCGAGCGCTATCGCCACGGGCGCGGCGATCTGCGTGGCGTTGTACGTCGCGGCAAAGTCTTGCGGGGTGACTCGCAGGTGCACTTGGAACGAGGTATTGGCTCCCTCGAGGACCACGTCGTCGCAGGTGAAGGTGAGAGGATCGAGCCCATCGATTCTGATTTCAAACGGCTCCTTTCGCATTCGTCGAATCCCGGCTGAAAGTGCGCGGTACCGAGGCAGATCCGTCAAAACCGAGGAGTTGAGATCTTCAGGGCGCAGAGTGGGCAGAATACCAATCGGCACCACTCGCGCGCCGTGAGAGTCGGCGAGTGTATTGAGGCGGCCAAGGGCCCCGCTTAACTCCGCCGCAAGGGCGGAGAAGGGCTTTCCGGCCAACGGGACGGCGCTCGAATTGTATTCCAGATTGAATCGGTTGAGCTCAAGCTGAAGATGAGAGTCGAAGCTTTTGGCGAGCAGCGCCCGGTTGATCGGAAACGCACGACCACACCGGTCGATAATGAAGAGCTCGAGTTCGGCTCCCACGGTCGGCGGCCCTTCACCGAACCCCGGTCGAGAGAGAAGCTCCTGAAGAGCCGCGAGATTCTCCTGCAGGCGTTCCGTGAACCGGGCGTAGTCGGTGTCGTCGAAATGATCCCGGTCAATCTGGAGACCCATGTGCGTCTGCTCTCTCGTCCCGGATGATGGTCGGTGCGATCTTACTTGGCCTGCCCCTTTTCGGCTTCCTTCTTTAATTTGTTCCTTTCGCTCTCTGCCTCTTTCAGGATTTCCTCGATCGCCTTGGCGTTCTCGGACAGACTCGAAAAAGGCTTGCCTAATTTGTCGGAGAACCGGTCTACTCCACCTTCCATAGCCTTTAACTGGAGGGCCGCAATTTTTTCAACGAGGGCCACGCTGCTATGATGAAGGTCTTTCAACTGGACGATCATACTTTCGATTACCTCCACCTTGCTTTTATTTTCAGCCATCGGGCTCCTCCTTTTTCTAACCAGAATTTCTTTTGGGTGACGGCCGCGATCCCCTTAGAAGCCCAAATTGAGCCTCTGCGTAGCTCTTTTCCCTGCAGCTGTCAAGAAACTGCTGCCTGGGACGTGGGGCCGGTGGAGTTGAGAAGCCTTTGGGCAGGACGCGAGACTGTTTCGGCCGCAATTCCTGTTCTCGAACTATTCCGGCTTGGCGTTGGCTAGGAGCTTGAGCAAAATGCTATACTGGTTTTCACGGCGGCTGGGAAATCCGGTTTTGCACCACTACACCTCCCCCGAATTTTGGTCTCCTG
>JBFFYZ010000236.1:0-4159 GCA_041568895.1 Nitrospiraceae bacterium | reverse complement strand
GAGGCTGTCCAGAATGGCGTCTTCCGGTTGGGAGGGGAGGTCGGCCAGGGCGCGCTGCCAGGCATCCACCCCATGGAGGGCAAGGTGCAGGTCATGCCTGGCGAGGCGACGCCAGGTTTCGTAAAACGATGTCTCCCTTAACGGCATGGACCAGGCGGACTGGCCCTCGTCTAAAAACCCCGCACACCATTTAATCATCTCCTCGTTGATGGTGCCCCACACAGTGGTCCCCACGGCGCGATCGCACCACTGGGCCAGGGAGCAGGAGTGGCCCAACGCGGCCCGATCTGCCTGGACGCTGGCCTGGATAATGTCTTCCGCGGGCAAAGGCCCAAGCACCTGCCCCAAGCGTCCGCCGAGGGTGTGCAGAAGGTCCCGCTCCGGTGCATCCTCGACCATCGCCTCGACCACATCCGGTGCCGGCGCGGGGATGCCGTGAAGCAAATGGACCCGAAGCACATCCAGATGGGTGATACGGGTACCGCCGAGATTCAAAGACTGTTGAGTGGCCAGCGGTGCCAAGGCCGCGTCCACCTGTTCCCGCGTAATACGGCCCTCCCGGTAATAGGCCCGGGACAGATCACTGGGCAGATATCCCCGCCCGCCCCAGCATTGCTGCGCCCGCCGAATCGCTTCGTGAAAATCCTGGTGCTCGAGGCCCACAAGCGGATTGATCGCGATGGCCGTGCGGAGCGGCCACAAGGCGGGAATGACGTCGCTGGCCAATTTGATCAGCGCTCGAAGTTCTGCCCTCCGGGATTCTGTATACAGCACAGGCTCAACGGTTACCATCAGGTCACTTCCCCCACAGCGAGGCCAAGCCAGAGAGATTGTGAACTTGAAACAGGTCGGTGGGTATCATGCCTCCTATGCCCAGGAGCAGGAGAACCAACACCAACGGAAGCACTTCAGGCCAATTCAGATCCCGATACAGGAGGTCCGGCCTCGGCTGGCCAAACAGAAGCTGGTGCAGGGGGCGAACAAGGAGCCAGGATACCAGGAGCCAGATCCCCAAGACGAAGGCAATCCCGCGCACTCCGGTCGCCGAGGAGTCCAATACCAGTGCCATGAACCCGGAATAAACTCCAAACAAGGGGAGCCCCATGGTCACTAGGATGAGCAACCCCACCAAGGTGGCAAACCGGGGCATCGGCCGGGCGAGCCCCCGTACTTTCTCCAGATCCAGGTGCCCAAACCGTGTCAACAGGAAATTCTCCGCGAGGCGAAGTCCGAGCATGGCCCCTGCCACTCCGCTCACATACCAGGCTGTCTGCGAGGGACCTTGGGCCATGGCCAAGTGCCACCACGGGATCGCGAGCAGGGTGACTCCGACGTAGGCCATCTGTTCTCCCATGTGAGACCGGGTGATCGCTTTCAACCCTCCATAGACGGCACCGATGACCGCCAAGAAAAACACGGAGGTCCCCAACCCTGTGGGGAGCGAGGCGTCGAGGGAAACCATGCCGTGTAGCCCCAAAATCGGCAAGGCCATGGCCAGGTAGGCCGCGACGGAACCGGGCAGGTGCGCAACGGCGCCCACAAAGAGGCCGTGCAAGGGAAATAGAGGAAGGGCGGTGGCGAAAGCGGCTACCTGCAGCACCGCCGATACCGAGGGAGATGCCCACAGGGAAGCGACCAAGCTGAGGACACCCACCCCGCAAGTGCCCAAGGATCCCCAGACCAGGGGATTTGATCTCGTGCCCGACCGGGCCAAGGTCAGACCGACCACGCTCAGCAGCAGGGCGAGGAAGACGGTGCTGTCCGTCCCCGTGCCGACCACCGTGCCAAGGCTGAGCCCGAGGAGCAGCAGCGTCACTCCGATCGGCAGCGCCCCCTCTCGCCGGAGAGGGAGCCCCAGAAGAGCCAAGACTGCCGCCGCGATGAGCAATCCGCTCACCAGGGGGATCGCGATCATGACCAGTTCCCTCGGATAGTGGGCCTCACGATTGAGATGCTTAGGGCAGCCATTCGGGAAATCTGGCGTTCACGCGAAAGGCCAGACGATTTACCGCTTGGGCGGCCTTGGCATAGAAGGCGTCGATGAACAGACGATTCCAGAACCAGACATAGAACCGAGGCATCATGGCCGCGACCCAGGAGGGCATAAACCGGTGCTGACCCTTGATGTTGGTATAGATCACCACCCAGCCCCCAATAATGAGCAGGGTCACCGCTGCGACAAACAGGTCGAAGAGCCAGAGAGGAAAGGCCGCGATCTCGAAATAGCGGGACGCCTCACCGGGCAGGGGATAGAGAAAATGGGTGAAGGCCTCCGCGGCCCAGAGATAGGTGGACACAACCAGCCCGAGGGCGATGACCATGATGCCGGCGACCTTCCACGAGCCCACCGCCTTCAGGCGATAAAGGCTGAGAATGGCCTGGGACGAGGTCACCCAGGCGAAGAACAAAAACACGGCGGCTCCCTGTGTGCTCCTGAGCGGGATGTGCAAGAGATCGTGAGTCGCCAGCAAAATAGCCAAGGGCAGCAGCAAGGTGAATGTCACGCCGGTGAACCAAGGCAGGCGCGGATACGACTCGACCTCCTCTCGAACGTGGCCCGGTGGAAACTTGGGGTCGTGCCGGGCCTCGTGGATGATACTGCCGGCAGAGAGGAACAAGGTCGCCTTGAAGATTCCGTGTGCGATCAGATGGAAAATGGCCAGCGCGAACGCCCCGAGACCGCATTCCATGGTCATGTAACCCATCTGTCCCATCGTGGAGAAGCCCAACCTCTTCTTCACGTCCGACTGGGTCAGCATCATCGTCGCGCCCAATACCGCCGTGAGCGCGCCGATCACGAACACGATGTGCAGAGTGGAGGGAGAGAGGCCGTACAGGGGGGCGAGGCGGTTGATCAAAAACCCGCCCGCGTTAACCATGCCTGCGTGCATGAGGGCCGACACGGGAGTCGGCGTGTCCATGGTGTCCGGCAACCAGACGTGCAGCGGGAATTGGGCCGACTTCGCCATGGCGCCCACAAAGATCAGGAGGGTGATTCCCGTCACCGCGCTGATTTCCACCCCGCCGGGCCAGAGTGCCAGCGTGCCGGGCGCCTCTGCGGCTCTTTCAAACAGCAAGCCAAAATCCAGGGTGTCGTACTGGGCATAGGCGAGGAGCAGGCCGCCCAGAAAGGCGACGTCCCCGATCCGGTGTGCGAAAAAGGTTTTGAATGCCGCATCGGTCGCCGGTTGGTGCTGGTAGTTGTAGGCGAGGAGGAGATAGAGCAGCCAGCTAATCAACTGCCAAAACACAAACAGCATGAGCAGGTTCGCGCTGGACACCAGCCAGAGGAGGGCGCTCGTGGTGACCCCCAACAGAGCAAAAAACCGTGCATACCCGCGCTCTCCCTGCATGTAGCGAATGGAGAAGAGGTGGACGATGCTGCTCACGCCGGTGATCAACACCAGCATGACGGCAGACAAGCGATCAAGATACAGCGCAAGCTGGACCCCAGCCGTTTTCGGCGCGAGCGCAGGGGTCAGCTCGACCAGAATCGGTCCGCCGGTGCTCACCACCCACAGGGTTCCCACCGACCCGGCAAAGGAGAGCGCAACCGCCGCGACGCCAAGCCTGGAACTCCGCTCACCGAACCGGCTCCCGAGCAGGCCGATGGTGACCCCGGCCAGCAGGGGGAGCAGAGGGATGAGGATGGCCAGATGAGACATCATAGGTAATCCACCGCGTCCTAGGTCTTTAGGCCCAGCATGGCTCGACCGAACGGTATTTTTTCATACAACGGCGGAGAGAAGAAAGCAAAAGTTGGTCCACCGGTAGAGCCTGCGTACGTTCCCCCAAGGTTTGGTCAGACAAGAGAAAAGGAGGGAAAGTGCTGCTGGAAAACGAGGAAAGGGGAACGGACGGTGTCCGAGACGGTGCGCTCATACACGATGGCTATCATGCCGGTGCGGGCATGCACGTTGGAGCGAACGGCCAGGCTTGCCTTGGGGGCGCATTATAGTAGGTGAGAGGGTCCAAACACTAGGACTTTCGGGGAAGGGAAAGGGTTCACTCGGAGTCAGGGATGAGCAGGTCAGCTTGGATCGAATCGAGGAACCTATATGGTAAAAGGATGGGAAACGGATAGGGGGCACAGGAGAGTATGCCGAAACCCCTCTTCGTCCTGAAAAATTTTCCGGTACCTGTGGGCCACTCTGGCCAG
>JBFFYZ010000235.1:0-4175 GCA_041568895.1 Nitrospiraceae bacterium | reverse complement strand
GTGGCAGAGGACTTAAAACAGCCGGGGAGGGGACTCGGGCCCGGCAGGTTTGGGATACGAGAGAATTCCGTGTTTCCATTCCGCAAAGGGCGTGAGCTGGTGGGGATCGGCCTTCGCGGACGTCAGAATGTGCCGCACGGTCCAGCCCCGGACCACCAGGGCATCGGCAATCAGGGAACGATGGCACCGCCAGGGGACCGCCTCGGCACACATGATGGCGGTCGGGCCGGTGTCGGCGAGCTGGAGCAGCTCCGCCAGGCCCACCTGAAACGGGGCGGTCTCCATATAGTCCGCGTACCCGCGGAACATCTCATTGCGCCAGCCGAGGTTGGGGGAGTCGGGGCGGGCCTTCCGTCGCCCACCGAGGGCCAGAATGTGGCAATACTGGATGTCCGTGGCCTGCAACGCCTGGGCGAGCGTGGCGGTGTGATACTGCGGATTGTGCCGGGAGTAAGGGATGATCCGCACGTCGGCGAGCGTGCGGATCCCATGAGCCTGCAGGAGTTCGAGAAACTCCTCCAGCGGTCTCGTGGAATGCCCCACCGTCCACAACGTGGGCATCGCGCCCTCTTAATCTCTATATCTCTATATTAGGTGCTGGCTTTGGCGGCGGTCTTGGCCCAGCCGGTGAGCTGGTCGGCATCCTCCAAAATGTCCACCGGCACTTCGTAATAGCTGGTCAGGGTCTGCTTGGCATTGGGACGAAAGGGCTTCATGCCTTGTTTCAGATAGGCTGAGCGGCTGATTTCGTCCGTTTTGAAATACAGGCGATCCTTGTGAATGATGCCGAAGAATGACTTCCTATGATACAGCCCGAACCCCCCGAACATCGCGCGGCAGGTCACCCCTCGGAGGTCCCGCAACTGATCCAGGACAAAGTCTTTAAAGCCATCGGTTTTCATGCCTTGCTCATCACCCGCCGCTGAGCGCGCAGATTATATGAATCTGATCGGCAGGTCCCACCACGACCCTTAGATCGCGTGCCTGGTCCTGGTTGACGAAAATCCTGATGTGCGCTCGAATCGTGTCTTGCTCCGTAATAATGCGAAAGCGGAGGCCGGGGTAGCGCCGATCGAGGGCCGACAGAACCTCCGCGAGCGTTGCGCCTTCTATCTCGATTTCGTTCCGCTGTCCGGTGTACGAACGCAGCGGGCCGGGGATGAATACAGTCATCTTTTCGGGTCGGTCGCCTCCACGGAATAGATTTCCGGCAGATGCCGAGCCACACAGGTCCAGCTCGCTCCTCCCGTGCGACTCGCCCACACCTCTCCGCTGGTCGTGCCGAGATAGAGACCGACCGGTTCATGCGCATCGGCCGTCATGGCCTGGCGTTTCACCGTCCACCAGGCGTTTGACCGAGGGAAACCCTTGTCCTGTCTCGTCCAACTCTTCCCAGCATTCTTCGTGATATACGCGGCCGGTTTCCCTCCGGGACTCACGCGCGGCCACACCGTCGAGCCGTCCATCGGAAAAACCCAGGCGGTATCGGGGTCGCGCGGGTGCACCACCATTGGAAACCCGATGTCGCCGATGGTTTTCGGCATGTTCTTCCCGATTCGCAACCACTGGTTCGACGGCCGATCAATCCGGTAGATGCCGCAGTGATTCTGTTGAAAGAGCCGGTCCGGGTTGCCGGGACAGAGTCGGACGCAATGGGGATCGTGGAAGGTCGGATTGGTCGGGTCGAACCCCTCCACCACTGCAAGCCCTTGCATGAGAGTCGTGAACGTCTTGCCGCCGTCGACCGACTCATGCACGCCGCCGCCTGACATCGCCAAGTAGAGATGCGTGGGGTCGCGCGGATCCAGGATGATCGAGTGCAACTTCGGTCCGTCAGGCGTGCCGTCTTGGACGGTACCCATCCACTCGCGGTATTGCGGATCGTCGTTAATATAGGAAAATGGCTCCCATGTGATGCCGCCATCATCGGAGCGGAAGAGTCCCTGCGGCGATGTGCCCGCATACCACGTGTTCGGCTCGGTCGCATGTCCGGGCGTCAACCAGAAAACGTGATCGACGACCCGGCCGCTTTGTCCTTCGGGGACTTTGATAAAAGCTGGCGGTTTCTTGGCTTCCTTCCAGGTCTTTCCGAAATCGGTAGAGCGGAACACCGTCGGTCCCAGGTGGCCTGTGCGCGCCGCCATGAGCAGGGTTCTTCGATCGCGCGGATCCAGCATCATATGGTGCACCATGTGGCCGAGCAGGATCGGCTCGGACTGCTTCCAACTGCGGCGGAACCGGTCGCTCCGTAACAGAAATGCCCCCTTCCGGGTTCCGATCAGCAGCAACACCCGCCCGGTGACCGGGTGAGAAGCGTGTCTGGGGGCAGACGCCGGTTGCTTGGAGGAATCGCGGGCCAAGGGTTTCTCGCGGTTGCGTACGCCGCGCATGATTGGTCCTTTCTTACTCTTCGTCGGGCTCACCCTTTCCGGTGGTCAAATACTGGCGAAGACTTTGGTTGAGAAAGTAGGACCAGCTGCTTGAGCAGGCTTCCGCGCATTCCAGTGGAGCCAGTCCGACGTGCGTGAAGGTCAACTTGGACTTGTCGCCTGCCACCGGCTCGATCTGAAAGGTCATTTTGGTGCCGATCCAATCATGCAGGTCGTTGAAGCCCAACCGTTCCGGGTGGGTCTGGTCAATACACTCCCATCCCACGTACTGCGGGGGCTCCAACTTGAGAATTTTCACCTTGGCGAAAAACCCGGCCTTGGGAAATCGAAATTCGGCCTGTCCGCCGACTCGGGCGTCCATCTCGCAGAATTTCGTCCACCAATGCTGCACGCCCTCCTGTGTGGCGAATTGATCATACAGAGTCTGGGGAGAGACGGGGAACTGCAGCTCCATTTTAAAATCTTGGGTTGCCATGGCTACCTCGCTATTTCATCCGTTCGAAGTGAAAGATGTGGGGCATATCTTTCCCGTCCTTGCTCAGCACCCAGGTCTGGGTGAAATGGTCGTGATCCTGGAAGGCAAAGATGACCTGGTGCATGTGTGGATCGGACGGGCTGGCGAGGTTGGTGGCATCCACGAAGGTGAACGTGAGGGTCTTGTCTCCCGCTTGGTAGTCGTTCGTGCGCATCCGGGGCTGATTGTTCAACGAACAATAATGGGTCAGCATCAGGCGGTTCCCGTCCAGATGGTACATGGTGGTCATGGCCGGCTCCTTCTCGGGGGCGAGGGTTTCGGTCAGACTGGTGCCGCCCGAGGTAAATTGATAGGACGCGCGGATGACCTTCCCATCCTGAGCCGTGCCCTTCCAATCACCGATGAGGCTATGAAGGGGTGCCAGGGCCTCGGCTTGCTGTGGAGCTGCGAATACGGTTTGCGCGGACAACGTGAGGCCCACCGTGAAGAGTATGGGCAAAAATAAGCGCAACATCGTCGCAATCCTCCTCTAAATTGGTTGAAACGTCAGGTGAAACTTATTATTGAACAACCTTGGCCAGCCGGTCCAGGCAGCCGGTCCAGCCCTCGTTGTGCTTGTCCCGGGTCGGTTTATCGGCAAAGCGCTCGTGGGTCAAGACCATCTCGGTGGCGCCGCCCCGGTCGTGGAACTCGACGGTCACCAACGTATCCCCGGAGTCGCCCATGGGCGCCCCGCCGCAGGAGGTCTCCTCTTCCCAGGCCCAGGTAAAGACCAGTTTACCTGGCGGGCTGATCTCTCGGTAGACGCCCCCCACCGTGTGCGGTTCCCCGTCGGGAGCCCGCATCTGGATGCGATACCGTCCGCCCACGCGGAGGTCCACCTCGGCCACCGGGGTGGAAAAGTCGTCCGAAGGGGCAAACCAGCGTTTCAGGGCTTCCGGGTCGGTCCAGGCCCGGAAGACTTCCTCCCGTGGCGCGGCGAACCTCCGTTTGATTTGGAGGGTGGTTTCTTGGCTTGTGGTTTTCCCGGCCATATCGGTTCCTCCTTCTCTTGAGAGTCTTTGAGATACTCGGCCAGCGCGTCAAACCGGTCTTCCCAGAATCGGCGGTACCGGGCGATCCACTCGGCGGCTTGCTTCAAGGGCTCCGCGTCCAAATGGCAGCGGTGGACCCGGCCCTCCTTTTCGCGGGAGAGCAGGCCGGCCTCTTCGAGCACGCGGAGATGTTTGGAGATGGCGGGGAGGGACATGTCGAAGGGTTCCGCCAGTTCCGTGACGGACGACTGCCCGCCGCGGGCCAGCCGCGCCAGG
>JBFFYZ010000234.1:0-4187 GCA_041568895.1 Nitrospiraceae bacterium | reverse complement strand
CAGAAGTCCCGCCTCATGCAGGCGTTTACCGCGAGCAAGCTGTATCGCGCCTATCAGTCGGTGTCCGGCTGGGGAGGCGACGCATGATGCAATGGATCCGGTGGCAGGGCCTGCTCGCCTTTCTCCTCGTGGTGGGTGTGCTGGCCGGGATCTGGTTCCTCGTCATCGACGGCGTCATCGAGCGGGCCATCGAGCAGACCGGCACCAAGCTGGTTGGCGCGCGGGTGGACCTGGAGGCCGCGGACCTGTCCCTGTTTCCGTTGGGACTGACCCTGACGGGACTCCACGTCACCAATCCCGACTCCCCGATGACCAACGCGGTGCAGGCCGAGCGGATCAGCTTTCTCGTCGATCCGGGTCCCCTTCTGCGCCGGAAGGTGATCATCGAGAACATGGCCGTGGAAGGGGTGCAGTTCAACCGGCCAAGGGCCACCTCTGGGGCGGTCAAAACCAAAGAGGCGGGCCCCGGGACCGACGAGGCCACGGCGCCTGCCCTGCCGTTCACCCTGCCTCCCGTCAGCGTCCCGAGCGTGCAGGAGATCCTGCAAAAGGAGGAGCTGCAGTCCTTGAAGCGGATCGAGGCCCTGCGCCAGGAGATTCAAACAGAACAGGAGACGTGGAAGAAACGCCTGGCGGACCTGCCCAACCAGGCCAAGCTGACCGAGTATAAAGCCCGCGTGGAGAAGCTCAAGTCGGCCGGCCAGGGCGGGCTCGGCGGCATCCTGGGAGGCGCCAACGAGGTGGTGGCGATCCAAAAGGACGTGCAGGCGGACCTCCAGCAGATCCAAACCGCCAAGGCCGACCTCGAACAACGGATCGCCGGCCTCCGGCGGGACCTCGAAGCGGTGGCCAAGGCGCCTGCGGAGGACCTGAAACGACTCAAGGCCAAATACGCCTTCACAAGTGAAGGCCTGTCGAACCTGAGCGGCGCGCTCCTCCAAGGCCCTTTGCGGGAGTGGATCCAGACCGGCCTGCATTGGTACCGGAAAGTCGGCCCCCTGGTGGAACGCCAGGCCGCCCGGATGAGCGAGCAGAAAGCCGCCCGGGTCGTCAAACCCCTTCGCGGCAAGGGCGTCGATGTGCGATTTCCGGAACGGGCCCCCCTGCCGAACTTTCTGATTCGCAACACGCGGGTCCTGGTGGAGATCCCGTCCGGCACCTTCACCGGAACGATCACCAACATCACCCCCGAACAACCGGTCCTCGGAACCCCGTTGACCTTTGCCTTCGACGGTGAGAACTTGAAGGGCCTGCGTTCCGCCAAGGTCTCCGGGGAGCTCAACCGGGTCGATCCGCCCAGCTCCCGCGACAGCCTCCGTCTGGCGGTCCGCGAGTACCGCGTGAAAGACCTCTCGCTCTCCTCCAATGCGGATTGGCCCTTGGCGCTCAAGAACGCTTCGGCGGATGTGGACCTCGACGCCAGGCTGGCCGGAGAGGCGATGGACGCCATGGTCGCGGCCGATCTTCGATCGGTGACCCTGACCAGCGAAGGACAGAAGGATCCCGGCCCGGTGGGCAAAGCCCTGAAGGCGGCGTTGGCGGACATCAAGCAGACCCGGGTCAAGGCCACGATCACGGGCACCACCAAGGACTACCAGCTGCAGCTCACGTCCGACTTGGACCGGGTGCTGAAGAATGCCGTTGGGAAACAGGTCCAGAGCCAGCTCGCGGGCCTGGAACGGGACCTTCGCGGGGCGATCGCCAAGCAAGTGGACAAGCCGCTGGCCGACTTGAGGGCGTCGCTTAGCGGCCTGGGCGGGTTGGACAACGAGCTGACGGCCAGGACCGGCCAGCTCCGCAACCTGCTCACCAGCCTCCCGAAAGCCCAGGGCGGACTCAAGCTGCCGTTTTAGGTCTTTGACTCCTTTCGAAGGCCCCGTTAGACTTCAGGGTTGCTATGGGCCACTCAACCAGCGTCCACGACATCAAGACCCTGGTCCAGTCCTTCCATCCCCTCATCGCCATCGAGACGACCGAAGAAGACCGGGTCATCGGACTCCTCAACTCCGTTGCCGACCAACTCCAGCTCGTGTTTTTCGAGTGGTCCATCACAAGGGGCCTCACGGCCTCCGGCAATACCTCCCCGGTCGCCGGCACGACGGATCCGCTCCTCGTCCTCAAGCATCTGGAACGATTGACGGTCAAAGGAATCTTTTTGTTGAAAGACTTCGTCCGGTACGCGGAAGACCCCAAGGTCGCCCGCCAGTTCAGGGAGGTGGCCCAAGCCTTCGCCTCCACCCGGTCGACCCTCGTCCTCAGCGGCGCGCGTCTGGAACTGCCGGGCGAGATCGAGCAGCTCGCCGTGCGGTACGAGCTGCAGCTCCCCGGCCGCGAGGAATTGCAGGACGTGCTCCTGTCCGTTCTTCGCTCGTTGAAAGGCACCCGCCCGGTCAGCCTGAAGCTGCCCGACGAAGACCGCGACGCCCTCCTCCGCGCCCTCCAAGGCCTGACGCTCAACCAGGCGCGGCAGGCGATCGCCGGAGCGGTGTTGGAAGACGGGACGCTCACGCGGGAAAAAATCGGCTCGATTTTGAAACGGAAGGCGCAACTGATCGGCGAGGGCGGCCTCTTGGAATATTACCCGCCCCAGGACAACCGCTTCGAATTGGGCGGGTTTCGGAACCTGAAGGCCTGGCTGGAGCGGGCCCGGATCGGGTTCAGTCCGGAGGCCCAAGCGCTGAATTTAACCCCGCCTCGCGGGATCTTGCTCGTCGGCGTGCCCGGCTGCGGAAAATCGCTGGCCGCCAAGGTCATCGCCCGGGAGTGGCAGCTCCTGCTGCTCAAGCTGGACGCCGGGCGGCTCTACGACAAATTCATCGGTGAATCGGAAAAAAACCTGCGGAAGGCCATCGCCATGGCCGAATCCCTGGCGCCGGCGGTGCTGTGGCTCGACGAGATCGAGAAGGGGCTGGTCAGCTCCGGGTCGGGCGATGCGGACTCCGGACTCGGCCGCCGCCTCTTTGGCACGTTCCTGACTTGGCTGCAGGAAAAGCGGCAGGACGTCTTCGTCGTGGCCACGGCCAACGATCTGAGGATCCTGCCCCCGGAATTGTTACGGAAAGGCCGCTTCGACGAGATCTTCTTCGTGGATTTACCGAACGACGAGGAGCGGGAGGCCATTCTCCGGATTCATCTGAACCTGCGCAAGCAGGACACCAAGGCGTTCGACCTGTCCACGCTCGTAGGGGCCACCGAGGGGTTCAGTGGAGCCGAGCTCGAGCAGGCCGTGATCGCCTCGCTCTACAGGGCTCTCCATAAGAAGCAGCGCCTCGATACCGGACTCGTCCTTGAAGAGGTCCGACAGACCGTGCCCCTGTCCGTCTCCCGCCAGGAAGACATCACCCGTCTCCGGGAGATGGCCCAAGAGCGTTTCGTCAGCGTTCGCTGACGCCCTCCACCTGTTTCGCCGGCCCGCCGATAGACAGCTCCTTCGGGAGCCGCGTCTGCTGGTCGCGGAAGGCGATCTTGACCTGGTCCCACGTGAGCCCGAACGCCCCCTGAAAATTGGTGCCTAACAACTGGGCTCCGTCCAGACGCGCCCTCATCAGAAAGGCCCCTTCAGCGGACGCGTCGTTCAGCACCGCCCCGGTCAGATTGGCTTCGCCCAGGAACGCGCCGTCGAGGTCGGCGCCTTGGAGATTGGCCCGTTCTAAATGAGTGGCCCGCAGGATGGCGCCTTGCAGGTGCGCATGGGTGAGATTCGCCCCTTCCAGATGGGCGCCGCTCAGGATGGTCCCCTCGAGATGCGCGCTGCCCAGCTGGGCTCCGCGCAAGTCCGTGTCCGCCAAATCCAGCCGGGGGGCCTGCCCCTCCGGCTCGGGGCGCCGGTGCCGGCCCAGGACGGTAAGGGCGGCCTGAATATCCGGCGCGCGTCTCGGAAAGGGCAGCAGGGACCCTTGCCCGTCGTGATCGGACCACCGGGCGCGCTCCCGCACAAACGCGGAGAGAATCTCCACGACCTGCTGGGTATGCTGTTCCGTGTGCCAGCCGATCTGCTCCAGCGCGTAGATGCCGCCCACGCGGATGACCACCTGCTCGCTGCGGAGCTGCTCGATCGCCTGGGTCAGGCTATTGGCAAGGTCCGCATGGTGGGTTCGCCGCAGCGACTCGAGAGTGACCAGCATGCCGAGGATCAGGACCGCGCTTCCCAGCAGGATCGCCGCCGTTTTCTGCTTCCCCGTCATGCT
>JBFFYZ010000233.1:0-4188 GCA_041568895.1 Nitrospiraceae bacterium | reverse complement strand
TAACAGGGTGGCCTTTTATGAGACCCTTGGGGCAGGAAGTTCCCATGGGGGAGAGGTCAGATCGAGGAGGCCGGATGGACTACAAGGATCGCCTGATCAAAACCAAGGAAACCTGGGCCAAGACCAAGCGCGGAGCCTTCGGAGCCCGGGAAGTCGAGGATGAGGACCCCTCTAACGACCGCCTGCCGCAAGGTCAGCATCCCGTGCCGAACTGGCCGGTGCTCGACCTCGGCTACAAGCCGGAGATTGTCCTGGCCGACTGGCGGTTGACGGTCGGCGGGTTCGTCGCCAACCCCGTGACCTGGACCTGGGAGGACTTTCTCGCCCTCCCCCAGGTGAAGTCCATCTCCGACTTTCACTGTGTGACGTCCTGGAGCACCTTCGACAACGAGTGGGAGGGGGTAAGCTTCCGGCACCTGATGCAGGTGGTCAAGCCCTTGTCCCTTGCGAAGTACGTCCTCTTCAAATCCTACGACGACTACACGACCAACCTGCCGCTGGAGGCCTGCGACGACGAGGACGTGTTCCTGGTGCATACGTGGAACGGCAAGCCCCTGACGAAGGACCATGGCGCGCCCGTGCGGATGATCGTGCCCAAGCGCTACGCCTGGAAGGGCGCGAAGTGGGTGAAAGAGATCACGTTCTCGGACCGCGATGAGAGGGGTTTCTGGGAAGTCCGCGGCTACTCCAACACCGCTCTTCCCTGGGACAACGACCGGTACGGGTGATCGGCGACTCCAAACTTCAACAGAGGTGGGTCTCGGCTTGGTTCGGGTAGACCCCTATGGTACACTCACGCCGTATGCCTAGGGCGGAATCCATGAAAACTCAAGACGCCCGAACCTTCTCCAACCCACCTCTCTGGGCACAACGCCTCAGGCAATCTGTGGAGGACCTGCGCAAAGGGCCCAGGCCTGGGTCGCCCGAAGAAGGCCTCCGTCAGACAATTGAGTTGGCCGACATAGGCTTACAGCAGATCTTGAGTCGGCTTTGTATGCAGTTCCCTGACCTGTCCCTATCACAAATCGAAGATCGCGCGTACACTGAACTCGAACAATGGAGGCAAATTCGAAACCGGCTCACCTTCCGCCGAGCCCATGCCGACACCCGAACATCCATTTGAGACAGCACTGGATGACCTAGTTCGAGTGCTGGACGGTCTCCCGTATCCCTACTGTCTCCTTGGAGCGCTTGCTCTGGGAGCCTGGGGCACTCCAAGAACAACACAGGATATCGACATCCTGCTTTCCGCCGAAGGCCCTGACCGCCAGAGATTGGTCGGAGACCTGGGGAAACGGGGATTTGCCCCTGACCTAGAATGGGTCGAGCACAATCCGATGATTCGCGAATACCACCTTCGGTTGCGGCGGAAGGTCATTGCCCTTGATCTTCTGTTCCCGAGAAACGCTCACGATCGGGAAGTGTTAGCCCGACGGCAACGTCAAAAACTTGGAAACCAAACCTTGTGGGTGGTCTCTCCCGAAGACCTGATTCTTCACAAGCTGAAAGCGGGCCGTGCGCAGGATTTTGTAGATGTTCTTTCCGTGTTCCACCAACAAAAGGGCATGTTGGACGAGGGATACCTTTCAGGTTGGGCAGAACGGTTGGGAATCCTGGAGGAACTGGCCTATTGCCAACAACAACTCTCCGAATCAGGCGATTGAGATACCGGGGCGAATTCCACAGGCAATACAGGGTGGCAGGACCCATGCTGAAATGGTTGACTGTTTGTGTGGTCTTAGGAGTAGGACTGCTGAATAGTCCACCGGTCGTGGCGGCCTTTCAGAGCGAGCTGGACGCGGTCTGGAACGATACCAAAGCGACCCCGCGAAGCAACTGCAAGGATTTTGTCGTCAAAGCCGGCCCGCCGCAGGTTCTTCGGGGCCGGACCTCGGGGCAGGACAGCCTGAAACACGCCATCAGGGAGTACCGCGAAGGGGACCACGAGGAAGCCTTCGGCTGGATCCTCGCCGGCGCCTGCCCCAACAAGGACGCCCAGGGCACCCTCCTCCGCAACGCCCCCCTCGTGCTGGACTATTTGCTGAAAGAGTACGGGCCGAAAGTTCCGTAAAGTTTCGAGGAGGCCCGAGAAACGCCTACGGCCGGCCTTGCAACTTCTCCTGACACCGCGTTTGTCGTTCCTTCCCGTCAGCCTCCGCCACACAGCGCTGCCACCAAACCTTTGCCTGCGCGCGCTTGTCGAGGACGTTTTCGATGTCTCCCATCGCCTCGAGCATATATTTGGGATAGGGCATCCAGCTCTGGATGGCCGCGTGGAAGATCGCTCGTGAGATCTGGACCTTCCCGCGAGAGGCAAATTGCTCCGCGGTATTCTCAAGCAGATCCTTGCACTCCGCCGTTCGATCGTTGTTTTCCGCCTTTCCCAACGCCAAGGTGGTTTTCTCCAACCCCTGTTGATTCAGCGAAAACCGGTACAATTCGACGTATTTACAGTAAATATATTGATAGCCGGGGTGCGAGGCTTCCACCCGGTCGTAGGCCCGTTCCGCGGCTTGGTAATATTTTTGAACCGACGGATCACCGACAATCTCCTCCATCGGTGGCTGTTGGGGTTTCGATCGAGCCAGGGCCACCATCGAGTCCGTGCCCTGAAGAAAATTCAGCATCCCCAGGAGATAATCCTTCTCGACATCCTTGGTTTGAATTTTCTCCAGTTCCGCGATGGCTTCGCCCCGTTGACCGGGGTTGTACTGTTGGTAGTTATCAATCATGTCACGATAGCGATCAAACGAATCCGCCCCGGCCGGACGGACCGGGGCAACGAGAGCGATCGCCACGGCAAGGAGAAGCAGTGAATAAGGGGATGGATGCACGGCGGGCCTCCAGGTTCCGGGATGGACGGACGGTGGCACCCTGATGGACCAAACTTTAGTCGAATGTTCCTTTGAGTCAAGCATTATTCCTTCCAGGCCAAAATCTTCTGGAATCCTTTAGCCCCACTTTTGTATATCATTGGAAAGGTATAGGTTGGGAAGGCCAATCAAAAGTCAATCACGCAAACGGAGCCCGAACCATTTCTCCCGAAGCCACCGCCATCACGAAGATCGAAATCTGGCCGATTGACGTGCCGATCACCGATCCGTTCGTGGTTGCCACCGGACGGCTCACGACCGCGCACAACCTCGTCGTCCGCGTCACGCTCGCGGGGGGCGCGGCGGGGTACGGCGAGATCGCCCCGTTTCCGGAGGTCGGCGGCCAAGATCGGACGACCTGCCACGCTGTGGCGACGCAACTCGCTCGGGCCGCCATCGGCCAACCGGCCGCCCGGTACCGCGGGCTTGCCCGCCAGTTCGACGAGATGGCGGCGGCTCACCCCGCCTCACGGTGCGGACTGGAGACGGCACTCCTTGATGCGCTCTGCCGGCACCTCAGGATTCCCTTGTGGGGCTTCTGGGGAGGAGCGGACGTCCGGCCCCGCGAGACCGACATCACCATCCCCATCTCCTCCCTTGACCGCACTCTGGCCCTCGGCCGCGAGTGGTACGAGCAAGGGTTTCGCCTGTTCAAAACCAAAGTCGGGACGGAGGTGGAACAGGACATCCGCCGGTTGGAAGCCCTCCATCGTGCCCTCCCCGACATCGCGTTCATCGCCGACGCCAATCAGGGCTTTTCGCAGGAGGCGTGTCGCCACTTTGTCAAAGAGGTGCATCGCTTCGGCGGAACGATCCGGCTGCTCGAGCAACCGGTGGCCCGCGAGGATCTGGAGGGGTTGGCGGCGCTCCATCGGGATGTGGGCGTCTCGGTGGCTGCCGACGAATCGGTCCGGACGCTCCAGGACGCCCTGGACGTCGTCAAAGTACAGGCTGCAGATGTGATCAACATCAAGAGCATGAAGAGCGGCCTGTTGAATGCCATCGAGATCGCGACGTTTGCCCGGACCGCCGGCCTCCGGCTGATGATCGGCGGGATGGTCGAGACGCGGATCGCCATGGGCTGCTCGTTCGGCCTCGTCCTCGGCCTGGGCGGCTTCGACTATCTGGACCTGGACACCCCGCTCCTGTTGGCCGCCGATCCCGTGCAAGGCGGCTTCCGCTACGACGGCCCGATCCTCCATCCATGGTCCGGCCCTGGCCTGGACCTCCAGACGTTACCACCCCGCGACATCACGATGATCGGCGAGTAAAGCCCTTTTCTCTTCACAAAAACTCCACACTAGGATTCTTCCAT
>JBFFYZ010000232.1:0-4222 GCA_041568895.1 Nitrospiraceae bacterium | reverse complement strand
CCTGCCGGCGCAAATTCTCAATTACCGCAGCTTGAGCAAACTGAAATCCACCTATGTGGATGCCTTGCCCGCCCTGGTCAATCCGGACACCGGCCGGCTGCATACGTCATTGAATCAAACCGTCGCCGCCACGGGGCGGCTATCCTCCACCGAGCCCAATTTGCAAAACATCCCGGTGAAAGGGGAATACGGGCTTCGGATCCGGGAAGCCTTTGTGGCCGCGCCGGCCCATCAACTCCTGTCGGGCGACTACAGCCAGATCGAACCGCGGATTCTGGCGCATCTCTCTCAAGACCCGCGGCTTCTGAAGGTCTTCGAGAGGGGGGAGGATATCCACTTGGCCACCGCGGTCGATATCTTCAACCTGAAACCGGAGCAAATTACCAGGGACATGCGCCGCGTGGCGAAAACGGTTGTGTTCGGCATTCTCTATGGCATCAGTCCCTTCGGCCTGTCGTCGACCTTGGGGATCACGCAGCAGGAGGCCAAGCGGCACATCGACACCTATTTTGAACGGTACTCCGGGGTGAAGGCTTTTCTGGATCGGACGATCGAGGAAGCCCGCTCGCGGGGCTACGTGACGACGATCCTGGGACGCCGCCGCCCGATTCCGGAGCTGGCCGCGCAGGACCAGGTCCAGCGCAGCTTCGGCGAGCGTATGGCCGTGAACAGCCCGATCCAGGGCTCGGCTGCTGACCTCATCAAGGTGGCCATGATCGAGGTGAGCCAAAGGCTCAAGGCGGAGCTTCCCGCCGTCAAAATGATCCTGCAGGTCCATGACGAACTGATTTTCGAGGTTCCTCAAGCCGACCTTGAGCGGACAAAGACGCTTGTGCGGACGGAGATGGAGCGGACAGGCTCGCGATTGGGCCTTTCGGTGCCCTTGAAGGTTGATCTGGGGGTCGGCCGAAACTGGCGCGAAGCCCATCCCTAAAAGGACGCTCCAAAAGGCCTCCAGCTTCGTTCTCATCACCCATTGCACGTCTCACCCATTGCACGAAGCCGAGCAATGGGTCCCCGGCAATGGGTACCCGTCAAACCCTCAACGTACCCTGAAACGGTACGCCTCGGATTTTCGCATCGCTGCGGCCTCGCTGGATGACCTTTTGGAGCGTCCTCAGGGTGTCGAGAGAAGGCTAATTCTTTCCGTAACTGCAAGTAGTTTTCGATGCCACTTAACTGTACAGCGTCTTTACAATCTGGGTCGTGTTGAAGAGCATGGCGCTGAGGCGGGTGTAGGGCGCGTGGCCGAAGAGGTGATCGAGGGGCTTCCCCGGGGAAGCCGAGGCGTCCTTGTAGTCGACTAACAGACAGACCCCGTCATTGGCGCAGCGAACGCTTTTGCGGGCGCATTCCAGCCACCGTTCGAATCCGTCGAAGGGTTCCAAGAGTTCCCACAAGGCTTTGTTGGCGGCTTGCGCCTCGGCCGTCGTACAGACCGCGTCGGATCCGGCCACCGCCAACTGCTGCACGTAATCACCCCCCATTACATAGGGAAACTCCATCGTGATCTGGGGAAATTCCAGCTTACCCAACCAGCGTTTCCCGTCCGCCCGCAGAGGCCGATGGTTGACCACATGCAGGAGTTTTCCGAGGCCTGCCGGGTCCCAGCCATAGCGGATGGGCGTGCCGAAGGTCACCACGTCCAAGGCAGCCCCTTGCAGAAAGGTTCCAGCTTGCAGCGAGCCTTCCAGCCGGTCCATCACCTCCGGTTTCAGCAGGTCCGTTGGAGCCTGGGCCGCATAGGTTTTCAGGACTTGAAAGAAGGCTTCACGCCCCGAGGCATTGCCCGGAGCCAGAAGGTTGGAGGCCAAGGCCATCACCAACCCCGCTTGTCCGTGAGCCTGGATCAACAGCCGATCTCCGGGCCCAAGCTGCTGGTCTTCGCAGAGTTTCCGGACCGCGAGGAGCCAGGTGCAGGCTGCCAGGGCTCGTCCCAGGTGGTGGTGGGCCGAAGACCAGAGGACCCGAGAGCAGAGAAGGGCTCGGCTGGCCCCGCCTCCTACAGTGCTGGCCCGATTGAGGACGCTTCGAAACTTTTCTACGTAACCGGTGGAGACATTCCCGGCCTCCCCCACCTGCTTGTCGATCAGGCTTTTGGCCCGCTCCTCGTCGGAAAAGGGGGGCTTCAATCCTTCCGCCAGGGGAGGAAGACCGTGGCTCTCCTGACGGATCAGCGCCAACAGGGAGTCCACGCCCGGAATACCCCTCGAGTAGCCCCGCTTGGCGGCACCTTCGTCGAGGCGCTGGACTCCGAACAGGTCCGTCCCGAGGGAGATTCCGTGAAGAAACTGAACGACCCTGACGCCTGCCCCCGCCAATTGTTGCCCGAGCTTCCCCATGGCGTCCTGCCAAAGGGGCGTGTCAGGCAGCGAACCGGGATCAAAGTCCACAAATTGGGCGCGCTCACCGGGATCGGCCCGTGAGTAGGTCGCGTGCTGGAAGTTATTCCCGGCCGGCATACCGTCCCCTCATGCACATTGGTAACTCCGTGCCCCCTTTGTGTCCCTCTCTTACCTGAGTCCTGTGCGGAATTGCAACGGAATCGCCGGCACGGAAGCCCCCGTCCTCCTTTGGCCTGGCCCGGACGGCTTATGGCCCGGAAGGGTGGTTGACCGGTCGGAAAGGGGCGTGCTAAGTTACCTTGTTTGCAAGGTAAATCAGAAAGTCGAACCATTTAATACGGAGTCCAGATCGACTATGCGCATCTCAGCTTCCTGCCTGTCCGGTTCCGAGCCGCCTGCCGAAAACCCGTCCCGCAGTCAGAGGGGAACCCATTCGATCCCGGGGCTCCTGTGGGCGGCCTGCGGGCTATTCTTCCTTGGGTCCCTTCTCGCGATCGGCCCCGCCTTTGCGCAGCAGACCCTTCCGGGGGCGTTCGCAGCTGGAGCGGGGACGGGCGATGGAGAACCAGCAAAACCTGCGGCGCTGGCTGACTACGTCATCCTGTTCGTGCTGGAGGGCGTCGGCCAGGAAGGATTGAAGACGGGATCCATGCCGGTCCTCAGCCGGTTGGTCAAGGGCGGGTCGGTCACCTGGACCGCCACCGCCGTACAGCCGGCCTTGCGCCTGCCCACCATGACGTCCATCTTGACCGGATTGCCGGTTGAAAAACACGGCGTCACGTGGAATTCCTTCGATTTTATCCGGGGCTACCCCCGGCCGCCGACCGTGTTTGATTACCTCGACCTCAGCGGGGGCAAAGACAGCGCCGTGTTCTTCATGGATGAGTCTATGTATCAATTGGCGCGGCCGGAGCCCTATATCGATTACCAGATGTGCGGACCCTTGAAGCCGGAGTGCAGCCCGGCCACCCTGGTTCAGTACATCAGGGAATATTTCCGCAAAGCCACCAGTGGCCACGGATATGGCCATGCTATTTTGTCCTTACCCCATTTTCTGATCGTACACCTCCCGGAGGCGGGGCGCGTCGGGCTGGAGGAGGGCTGGGACTCCAAGGCCTACCTGACCGCGATGGGCGAGGTCGATCAGGCGATCGGGGCCGTGCTGGATATCTATTCCGATCTGGACCTCCTGAATCGTACGGCCGTCATTGTCACCGTCCTGAGCCCTGAGGGCGCTAAGCCGCCGGGCGCCAACGGGAAAACTCCCGGCGCCCACCAGGCCACCTCGTCCACCGGCTCGACATCGGAGAAAGCGCCCCTTGTCCCTTGGATTGCCTGGGGCTCGGGCATCAAGGCTGGGCACGTCATCCAACAACCGGTGTCGATCCTTGATACCGGTGCCACCGTGATGCGGACGCTGGGCGTGGAAACCTATACCGAGTGGGAAAGCCATTCGGTGGAGGAAATTTTTGCCACTACCCAAACCAAGCAAGCCGCCAGCGCCTCCTCGGGCGAGCAGCCGGGAATCCCGATCAAGAAAAACTTGAAACAGGCTAGGTAGGGCATATGAGCGAACGCGGATGGGGGCAGAAAGTGGTTGGGTTGGGCCGGCTTCATTGGGTGGCCCGACCTCGGTCGGGAGAGCGGATCGCTGTTTTTGGTTTGCTCGTCCTGGCCCTGCTGGTGGCTCTGGGCTCCATGGTCTCGCAGGCGCAGTCCGGCCCCGCGGCGGCCTATTCCGTGGAACATGCCATCACGGTGGATGCCACCGCCTTGACCCCTCCGACACGCTGGCACGTGCCGGGCATCACCCCCATCATCTGGAGTCTGGATCCGTACAGCACCGACGCGTATAAAACGACTGACGTACAGGTGGT
>JBFFYZ010000231.1:0-4232 GCA_041568895.1 Nitrospiraceae bacterium | reverse complement strand
TTCACCCCCCGGAGGGTGAACCCGTCTGGGTCCACGATTTCGACGTTCATGAGGGTCTGGTTGCTGATTTGAATCCACGGTCGCAGGGTCGAGAACGTGGGGGGGCGGAGTTTTTTTTCAATTTTGACCGTTTTGACGTAGTCGGCCTCCGCCGAGGTCACGGGAATGATGACCGCGCTGAAGACCAGCAGCGTGAGGGAGACCGCCATGGCGAAGCACAAGAACGGGGACGCGATCCGGTAGAGGCTGATGCCGCAACTGCTCATGGCGGTAATCTCATGATTCCGCGACAACAACCCCAGGGTCAGCAGCGTGGCCATCAGGACTCCCAGGGGAGCGATCTGAAAAGAAATGGCCGGCGTCCGCAGGAGAAAAAACTCCAGGATAGCCGTAATGTCCGCGTCGTGCCGGATGAATTTCCGCACCTTTTCGAAGAAGTCCACCACGAGGTAGACCGTCATCAGGCCGCCGAAACACATGGCGAAGACTTTGAAGTATTCCCGCAGCAGGTATCGAAACAGAATGGTCATGCCGCTTCCCGGTTAATGCCGACTGACGCGATAAAACAGGGCCACCGTCAGGGCGACGAACGCTACGTTCGGCAGCCACGCTCCGGCGAAAGGCGGAATATACAGCGTGGTCACGAAAAACTCGCAGAGGACGTTGAGCACGTAGTAGCCGATGACAATGATGACGCCCACCGCAAAGCCGCCCACGCGGCCTGACCGCTTGGAGACGATTCCCACCGGGACTCCCAGAATGCCGAACACCAGGGCGGCGGTGGGGAACGCCAAGCCCTTGTAATGTTCCATGAGCCGGCGGAGCGCGCCGGTATCCGTCCAGTTCGTGCGATTCAGGGTTTCCAGGATTGCCTCCCGTGAGGGCCGCTCCTCGGCGGACGCGTACAGGCTTTGGTCCAGACTGAGCTTCAGGTCATAGGTGGCAAACGAGATCTGTTGGTATTGCTGGACGTCATGAGGCTTGGAGTGGATCGTACCGTTGAGAAGGCGAAGCCCCACTTGAGTGCCGTCCTGGTCCTTGAACAGGCTGTAGTCGTTCGCCACGATCACCCGCGAGTCCTCCGGGTTCCGGTCATCGGAGATGAAGATGCCTCGGGCCGGATTCCCGTCCAGGCTGTCCGGCACGTAGATCACCATGTTCGGGATTGGTTCGTTGAACACCCCCTTGTCCAAGGCCAGCGTGAGCTGGTCACGGAGCAGGTTGAGCGCCAGTTTCTTCAGGGAAATGCTCGTCCAGGGCTGCCCCCACTGGGACAACACCAGCGTCAACACGAAGACCAGGCAGGAAAAGATCCACACCGGTCTGGACAGACGGAGGAGGCTCAGCCCGGCGGCCCGGAGCGCCACCAGTTCCTTGTCATAGGAGAGCCGACTGAAAGCGGTAATGGAGGCGATGATGCCGGCGATGGGCAACGTCAGGACCAGGAACGAAGGCAGGAGGTGAAGAAAGACCTCGACCACGGCCAGGAAGCCCACCCCCTTGGAGACGAGGAGCTCCACCAGGCGGAGCAATTCCTTGGTCAGCATGACGAAGCAGAGGGCCCCGAGACTGATCAGGAAAGGAGTGAGGAGTTCGGCGAAGATATACCGGTCCAGGATCTTGTGCAATCGTGCCTCTGGGATAAAGAGCCAGCCCGGTTGACGCTTCGACGGCGCCCATGCCCCGCTCGGAAGAGCGGGGTTACAGGTACCGCTCAGCGTCAATCCTGGGCAAGCCCCGCCCGGCTGGGCGGGGTAGTCGAAGGATTGACTATATCGAACCCATTGGAATTTGTAAATAAATCTGGGCATGACCGTCTGACCGAGTGGACGGCCAGGGCTGCCGCTGAGGGAAAAGGGAAAAGAGGTCTTGACAAGATCCAAACCCCTATGCTAAATGCTGCCCGAATTTTCTAGGATGCACATGCGCTTTTCTACTTGGTTTTAAGTGCCGCAGGGGGGGTGTCTTCCTCCTGCGGTATTTTTTTGCGGGGTTCTCACCCGCTTCCGGCGGGCCACCCAGGTGGGCAGGGCCCGGATGGCAGTAGCACCAGGGGCACAAGCCGGGCTCAAGCCGAAAGGGTGGTCTGGCTGGTCGGGCTGGCGATCAGGTTTCTTTAGGGTAGGCGGCTCTTTCCAAGGGAGGCTTTGGGGGCCGTTCAGGAAAGGAGGATGGTGTGAAAAGCAAGGGCACTGTGAAATGGTTTAATGATCGGAAAGGATTCGGCTTTATTCGGCTCGAAAACGGAGATGATGTCTTCGTACATTATTCCGCACTCCAGGGGGATGGCTTCAAAACCCTGAAAGAGGGTGAAAACGTCGAGTTCGATATCGTCCAGGGCGCCAAAGGGCCCCAGGCGGCCAATGTAAGTAAAATGACCCAGGCCACCACCTAAAGAAGGGCCCTCTTCCCGACCTAGCCGGAGGACGGGTAGAGGGGTGGGAGTTTGGAGGGCCGTCCTCCGTGTGCGATGGAGGGCGGCCCTCTTTTTTTGCCCCGAAGGCCCTGCTCTCACGCCGCGCTTCGCGGCCGTCCACGCGGGCCTGCCAGGGCCCGTTTGGGTCCCGATTCCTCGCCAGGGATTTCTTGACACTCCTGAGCCATGCTGTTAGGTTTTTCGTACCTTTAGGAGTAATCCATTTGGCATCCGGTAAGACCAACGTTCAGGCCAAGGCCCAACAATTGGCCGCGCGTGGCCAATTCGATGAAGCCATCGCCGAATGGAAAAAACTCCTGAACAATTCCCCCGACGACGCGGCCACCTATAACACCATCGGCGACCTCCACCTCAAGCGCAAGGCTTCGGCCGACGCGATGGAGTCGTTTTTACAGGCCGGCAAGGCCTTCCAGGCCGCGGGCGCCGCGGTCAAGGCGATCGCGGTTTACAAGAAAATCCTCAAAGTCGATCCCAACCAACTCAAAATCTATAAGCTCCTCGGGGACCTCAACGCCGAACGCGGATTGGTGAGCAATGCGGTGGCCGAGTATCAAACGCTCGGCAATCTCTTGGTCAAGGCGGGAAAGACCCGGGATGCGCTGGAGATCTTTCGGACCATCATCAACCTCGATTCCTCCAACCTGGTGGCGCGGCGACGAATGGCCGAAGCGCTGCTCCAGGAAAATTTTCGGGAAGAGGCGGTCCGGGCCTATTTTGACCTTGCCCAGACCGGCATAGCCCAAAACAGGATGGACGAGGCCAAACGCGCCTTCGAAGCCATCCTCAAAATCGACCCGAACAACACCCACGCGCAAGAACTTCTCAAGAATCCCAAGGGCCCGTTTCCGGACCTTGGCGAGTTGACACTTCCGGATGTTCCCGCAGGGCCGGCCGTAGACCCCTTGGCCTCCGGGCCCTTGGGGAAGGCGGTTCAGCAGATCAAAGACGGGCAGTACGAGGAAGCAGAGTCGTTCCTGACGGACATGCTGTCCCAGGAACCGGGAAACCCTGAGATCTGCCGCCTGCTGGCACGTCTCCATCTCCGGCGTGGGGAACGTGCCGTGGCCATGACCGAGTTCCAGTTCCTGGCCGGCGCGGCCATGCGGGCGGAGGACTTCGGGCTGGCGGAATCCATGATTGCCGAATATCTGGAGGCCGACCCGGATTGCATCCCCCTCCTCGAACTCCTGGGGGGCGTCCACGAACGGAAGGGGGACTTGGCCACCGCGGTGGCCAAATACGGGAAGGCGCTGGAGCTGCTTATCGAAAAGCCGGATCCCGATCTCCCGACGCTGCCCGCCGAGTTGTACGACAAGATCAAGACGCTGGCGCCCGGGAGCCCTCTCATCGCGCGATACGTACAATCCTCGGAAGCCGGCGAGGCCCAAGCCGCGGCTCCGGCCGCGCCGGCCCCTGCCGGGGCTCAGGCCGAAGAGGCGGCCGCCGGTGAAGCGGTGGTGGGGGAGGAGGGGCACCAGATTCATTTCGAATTGGGCGGGGCGTACCTACGGATGGGGCTCCTGGATGAGGCCATCGAGGAGTTGAAACTGGCCGTGCAGGGTCCTGACTGTTTTTTGGATTCCTGTCTTCTGTTGTCCGGCTGCCTCAGCGAACAGGGCAAGTACAAACAGGCCATTGATGCATTGCAGCAGGCGCTCGAAGATGCCCGCTGCGAAGGGGAGAAGGCCAACGTGGTCCGGTACGAACTGGGCCTCCTGTATGAGCAGGAGGGGTTGTCCGAACAGGCGGTCAAAGTCTATTCGGCGATTCCGACCCTGCGAGACGTGCCGCAACG
>JBFFYZ010000230.1:0-4240 GCA_041568895.1 Nitrospiraceae bacterium | reverse complement strand
TGCCTGAAAGGACGGGGCTCCTCACGGCATCTCTAGGGTGAGGCGGCATGGTGCCGCATTAAACCGAGGAGGATGTCATGAGCTCAGAATCTTTGTTCCGCCAGGCTCCACCACGAGCCTTCACCGCATGTCTGGCCCTTGTGATCAGCCTGGCCTTCACGGCCCCCCATCCGGCCTCGGCCTCTAGGCGGCTGCCCGCACCGGCCCCGGCCCCGACAGGCGAGATCACCGAAGGCTCCCTGATCAGTCTGGATGACCAGGGTCGGCCCACCGCCTTCTGCCCGCTCAAACACACCGATGTGAACATCGAGATCAGCGGGTTCCTCGCCCGGGTCCAGGTCACCCAGCAGTTTGAGAATCCCTTCCCGGACAAGATCGAGGCGGTGTATACCTTTCCCCTGCCCCAACGGGCGGCAGTGGACGACATGACCCTGACGGTCGGGGACCGGATCGTCAAGGCCAAGATCAAACGCCGGGAGGAGGCGCAGGCCATCTATGCCGCCGCCCGCAGGGCCGGACAGGTGGCAGGGTTGTTGGATCAGGAGCGGCCGAACATCTTTACCCAGTCGGTTGCCAATATCATGCCGGGGGAACAGGTCACCGTGACGATCAGCTATGTGGAGCTGCTGAAATATGAAGAGGGCTCTTACGAGCTGGTTTTCCCGATGGTGGTCGGACCCCGGTACATCCCCGGAGCCCCGACCGGGAAACTGGGAGGCGGATGGGCTTTTGATACCGACCAGGTCCCCGACGCGTCCCGGCTTACCCCGCCGGTCACTCTGCCCGGTACCCGAGCCGGACACGACATTTCCATCGCGGTCAACCTGGACGCCGGGCTGCCCCTCGAGCACCTCGCCTCCCCCAGCCATGAGATCACCGTGGACCGGCCGGCCAAACCGCGCGCGGCGGTCCGGCTCAGGAACGAAGCGGTAATTCCGAACAAGGACTTCATCCTCGCCTACCAGGTCGCCGGAAAGAAGATTCAGGACGCCGTCCTGACCCACCGAAACGGGAAAGACGGATTTTTCACCCTGATCCTGCAGCCTCCGGACAGGGTGACGCCGGCGGAGGTCACGCCCAAGGAATTGGTCTTCGTGCTGGACACGTCCGGATCCATGTCGGGCTTTCCGATCGACAAGGCCAAGGAGACCATGAAGCTTGCGCTCGAGAACCTTTATCCCTCCGATACCTTCAACCTCATCACCTTTGCCGGAGACACTCACGTGTTGTTTCCCGAGCCGGTGCCTGCCACCAAGGAGAACCTTCGCAAGGCCCAGGCCTTCCTCGCGTCGCGATCCGGCGGCGGCGGCACGGAAATGATGAAGGCCATCCGCGCGGCCCTCGAGCCGTCGGACTCGCAGGCGCACGTCCGCATCGTGTGCTTCATGACCGACGGCTACGTGGGCAACGACATGGCCATCATCGGGGAAGTGCAAAAGCACCCGAATGCCCGCGTCTTCTCCTTCGGCATCGGCAGCTCGGTCAATCGCTTCCTGCTGGATAAGATGGCGGAGCACGGTCGCGGCGAAGTGGAATATGTGGGGCTCAAGGACGATGGGTCGGCGGCCGCGAAACGGTTTCACGATCGTATCCGCAATCCCCTGCTCACGGATATCGAGGTGGACTGGGGCCGACTCCCCATTACCGAGGTGTATCCCGAGCAGGTTCCGGATCTCTTCGGCGCCAAGCCGGTCATCCTCACCGGCCGTTACACGGCGTCGGCCAAAGGCACCGTTCGCCTGCGGGGCAAGGTGGCCGGCCGGAGCGTGAGCCGGGAGATCCGCGTGGAGTTTCCGGCCAACCAGCCCCGGCACGAGGTGCTGGGCACGCTCTGGGCACGGACCAAGATCGATGTCTTGATGGCCCAGGATTACCAGGGCATCCAGCAGGGTTCACCCAAGCCAGAAGTGCGGAAGGCCATCACCCAGCTCGGCCTGGACTATCGCCTCATGACCCAATACACCTCGTTCGTGGCCGTAGAAGAGTTGACCGTCACCGAGGGCGGAGAGCCCAGACGCATTGATGTGCCGGTGGAAATGCCGGAAGGGGTCAGCTACGAAGGGGTCTTCGGGTCCGGCGGCCGCATGGAGGGCAAGGCGCCTTTCCCAGCGGCCAATGAGCCGTCGAGATTCCGGGGATTTTCCTCCAGCAAGGTGGCTCCCGGAATCATCGCGGATGCCCCTGAGCAGGAGGCACCGGCCCAGGACAAGGAAGCGGCGCTACTCGGCAAGCTGCATCCCAACCTGGCGGCCGTGGTGGAGCGCCTGAAGAACAAGACCACTCAGCCGACGCCAGCCGAGAAGGATTTCGTCAAACACGGAAAGGCCGAACTCCAGGTCTGGCTTGACGATGCCTCGGCTGAGGTCCTGGCCGAACTCAAGTCGCTCGGGCTCGAGATCATTATCCAGCCCAAGACTGCCAAGATGGTGATCGGCCGAATCCCCCTCAACAAGCTGGCCGACCTCGCCAAGCACAAAGCTGTCCGGTATGTCTCACCGAACGTCATGACCGGCTAGGACGATCCGAAAGGAAATGCCAGGCCCGAGCCTCCCTCGGGCCTGGCACTTCTCCATCTACCCTTCCTCAACCATCGGACCGGGTGGAAGCTTCGGTGGGCTCGGCAGAGAGCGGCCCAGCCCGCAGGCGGCATTCTTCAACCACTTCTTGAGGTATGAGACGCAGGGCCAGGACCACCAGGACGGGGACGATAATCAGGTCATCGAGGTGCCCGATGACGGGCAGGAAATCCGGGATCAAGTCGAACGGTAGAAGCGTGTACCCGAGGGCCAACCCCAGCAGCCACCGGGCCAGCCTCGGGGTCCGAGAATCCTCTAGGATAAGCCGATAGACCCGGATTTCTCGGCGAAGGGTCTGCCCGACTCTCTTAAGTTTTTCCAGCATATAAGGAACCGACCTGGCGCGACCTCTTGCGGGCCTTTCTGCGACTATTCCCCGGAAGGACCTGTAATGATTCAGGGGGGTCCCTGGACTATAGGGGTAGAGGCGGGTCGGCCCTCCTTGGATCGTACTTTGGCCCTTGACGAGACCTCACTAACATGAGGAGAATCCCCATGAATCGACGAACCCTGCTGAAAGTTTTCGCGGCCCTCGGGCTCGGATGGATCGCGAAAGGCCTAACCCTTCTACCGGCGCAAGCCAAGGAGTCGGGAGCCATGAAAGAGTCCGGAAAGACCTTTGAAGTCACCAAAACGGATGCCGAATGGCGGGCTATTTTGACGCCCGAGCAGTATCAGGTTCTCCGGCAGGACGCCACGGAACCTCCCTTTCGGAACAAATTTCACGATTCCAAAGCCCACGGGCAATATCAATGTGCGGGCTGCCAACTCCCTCTCTTTTCCTCGGAGACCAAGTTTGACAGCGGGACCGGTTGGCCGAGCTTTTACCAACCCATCTCGGAAAAAGCGATCGGCACCAAAACCGACTGGAAATTGTTCATTCCGCGGACCGAGGTCCATTGCGCCCGGTGCGGTGGGCACCAAGGCCACGTCTTCGACGATGGGCCACCGCCCACCGGCCTCCGGTACTGCATCAATTCGGCGGCGTTGATCTTCGTCCCGGCCTGAGTCGTTCCTCAGCGACACCACGCTGCCGCGCGGGTGACCACCGCGCGGCAGGCTTGGACCACATCGCCGCCTTGCTGATAAATGCCGCTCCCAAGAATCAGGATGACCTCGCCCTCATAAAAAGAGCAGAGCTCCCCTACCCGGTCGAGGCTGAGCCGTCCCGCTGCAGTCGGGAAGATGGGTCTGAGTGATCCCCACCGGACACCGGCGGCACGAGCCACCTGCCGGCAATCCTCCTCCCTCATCGGAAAAGCCCCACCAAAATTCGGATAGATGGTGGCATCCGCGCCTGCCAGTCGGGGAAGCTGTCCGTACAGGACGGCCGGAGCCATCCCACTCTCGGGGTGGACCACGTAGCTGCCGAGCAGGGCCGGATGGCAGAGAATCGGAAGGTCGATGGCGTCATCACCCGCGATCTCCTGAAGCGCGTCAAACCCGGTCAGTCCTGGACAGATCATGACGCCCCCGGCCCCGGCTTTCTTGGCGAAGAGTGCGCGGCGCCGCATGGCCTCCCGAGGCCCCGTCACGTTGGGCACATACAGGGTGGACAGACCGGTTTTCCGGTTGGCGGCCGACACGGCTTCGGCGCAACGGGCGACGCGATCCTCAAAGGAGGACAGTGGGTGGTCAGAAAAGGCCTGGTCGTCCTTGATCAG
>JBFFYZ010000229.1:0-4240 GCA_041568895.1 Nitrospiraceae bacterium | reverse complement strand
CGGTCCTGCTCCTGAAACTGATCTTGCGGTAAACCCGGAAGCCTGGTTGAGAGAGAGCCGAACCTTCCAACCGTTCCAGCCGTTGCACCCTTGCTCCGCAGCTTGTTACGATGGGGCATGCCCAAAACCGGTGACCCCCAGCCCACGGACATTCCTTCCTCACAGCAACCCCCTCCTCATTCCGGTGACCTGATCATTGAGGGCGCCCGGCAACATAATCTCAAAAACATTTCCCTTCGCATCCCCCACAATGCGGTCACGGTTATCACGGGTGTCTCGGGGTCGGGGAAGTCGTCCCTGGCGTTCGACACCTTGTATGCCGAAGGCCAGTGGCGCTATGTGGAATCGCTATCCACGTATGCGCGGATGTTCTTAGAACGGTTGGACCGTCCCGACGTCGACCGGCTCGTCAACATTCGCCCGGCGATAGCCATTGAACAGAAAAATCCGGTTCGAACCGCCCGATCCACGGTTGCCACCGCCACGGAAATCGCGGACCTCTTGCGGCTCCTGTTTGCCAAGGTGGGCCGCCCGACCTGCCCGGATTGCCGAGAAGAAGCTCGGTCCTACACTCCGGATTCCGTTGCTGAGGATCTGTTGAGCCGGTTTCCCGAGGGGCGAGCCATGGTGTTGTTCCCGATTTCGGATCCCGGCCCTGGGCACGACCGCGCCCTGGTGGAATCGCTCCTGACGCGAGGCTATGCGCGTGTCCGTGTGGGCGAGGAAGTGATCGACCTGCAAGCGGGCACAACCCTTCCCCGGACCGGTCGAGTAGATCTCCACGTCATTCTCGACCGGCTGGTCCTCCGCCCGGACAATCGCTCTCGCCTCATTGAAGCGGTCGAGAACGCCTTCCGGGAGGGGGAAGACGTCTGTCGTGTTGATGTCATCGGGAAGGACTCACATATTTACAGCTCCCGATTCGGATGCCAACGCTGCGGCCGGACGTTCGAGCCCATTCGCCCGGTCATGCTGTCCTTCAACCATGCTCTCGGCGCCTGCCCGGCCTGCAAGGGTTTCGGCAATATCCTCCGCTACGATGAAGACCTGGTCGTCCCGGACCGGAACCGGTCGCTGGCAGAAGGCGCGATCGAGCCCTGGAGTAAGCCCGGCACGGACTGGTGGCAGCGGCAGATGCTGGTCGCCATGAAGCGCCGCGGGGTCAACCTCACCACCCCCTATGGAAAACTCACCAAAGAGGTCCGGTCCCTGCTATGGAAAGGGGGCGGTCGGTTTGAAGGCATCCAGCAGTTTTTCGACTACCTCGAACAAAAACGGTACAAACTTCACGTCCGTGTCTTTCTCGGTCGGTATCGGAGTCCGGTTCCCTGCGAGGGCTGCGGTGGGTCGAGGCTGCGGCCTGAAGGCCGACTGGTCAAGATCAACGGTCGTGATATTTGTGAGATCACCGACCTGACCATTCAAGATGCAGCCGCCTGGCTCAGGCAACTCACGCTCTCAGAGTTCCAGGCTCGGATCGCCGAGGATTTACTTCGGCAACTGGAAATGAAGTTGGGCTTCCTCCTTCGGGTCGGCCTCGCCTACCTCACCCTCTCGCGCCAAACCCGCACTCTGTCCGGCGGGGAATCCCAACGGATTGCCCTGGCGAATCAGCTCGGGGCCCGTCTGGCAGGAACCCTCTATGTACTGGATGAACCGACCATCGGTTTGCATGCACGGGACACCGGCACCCTGGCGACCATTTTGCGGGACCTTGCCGAGGCGGGCAACACCGTGGTCGTCGTGGAGCATGACCGCCACATGATCCAGTCGGCGGATTTCTTGGTTGAGTTGGGGCCCTGGTCGGGAGAGAAAGGGGGGGAGGTCGTCTGCGCTGGTCCACGAGAGGAGTTTTTACGCGATACCCGCTCGCTGACCGCGCGCTACCTGCGAGGCGATGAAACCATTCCGATTCCAAGGGTCCGCCGCCGCGGAAACGGCAAATTCCTCGTGTTGGCGGGAGCGAAAGAACACAACCTGAAAGACCTGACCGTCCGCTTTCCTTTGAGGATGCTGACCTGCGTGACCGGCGTCTCCGGTTCCGGAAAGAGTACTTTGGTCGAAGACACCCTCTATCGTGCCGTGGCAAGGGCCTTTCGGATCGAATCGCTTCCCATGGGCCGCTTCACCGCCATCAAGGGCCTGGAACACCTGGGTGGGGTACGCCTGATCGATCAGCAACCCATCGGTCGCACCCCACGATCGAACCCCATTACCTACCTCAAGGGGTTTGACCAGATCCGCCGGATTTTTGCCGGTCAACCCGAGGCCCAGCGCCACGGCCTGACACCGGCCCACTTTTCTTTCAACACCCCTGGGGGCCGGTGCGAGCGATGCCAGGGGAACGGGTACCAGAAGCTGGAAATGTATTTTTTCGAAGATATCTACGCCACCTGCGAGGACTGTGGCGGCCACCGGTTCAAGCCGGAGGTTCTAGCCATTAAATACCGGGGGAAAACCATCCATGAGGTCCTGGGCATGACCGTATACGAAGCCTTGGCGCTGTTTTCCGGCCACCATCGCCTCACCCACCCCCTTCATCTCCTGACAACAATCGGATTGGGATATCTTCGGTTAGGGCAGCCTGCGACGACCCTATCGGGCGGTGAGGCTCAACGGCTCAAAATTGCGGCGGAGTTGGGGGCGGCTCACCTCCGCCGAAACTCCACCCGGGAGTCCAGCGCAATCTCCGGAGAATTTCTCTATATCCTGGATGAGCCGACTACCGGGCTCCATTTCGAAGACGTGAAGAAGCTGATGGCGGTGCTCGCCAAACTGGTGGACGCCGGCAACACCGTGGTGGTCGTCGAGCACAACCTCGACGTAATCAAAACAGCCGACTGGGTGATTGATTTGGGTCCGGAGGGGGGAGAGCTAGGCGGTCAAATCGTGGCGGAAGGCCGCCCGGAAGAAGTCGCTCTAGCACCCCATTCCTACACAGGTCGGTACCTTCAGCCGGTTCTATTGAATCGCTCCGAGACAATCAGTTAAGACTTGGAGTATTTCCTATGATTGCGTCTTCCTTTTGATTTTTTGCATAAAGCTTTATAATGAGATCTATGGAACCTTGTGCGTTTATTTTTTATTGCCCTTCCACCAATGGGGGAAAGCCACGGGTGTATTCCAATGGGGAGGCCATGGCGGTGTTGGAAAATTTTACCCCGCTGTCTGGAGACCAGGCCATCGGTCCACGAGACCTCACCAACCTTTCAGCACGCTGGAAGAGCCTGCTTGACTCAAGATCCACCGAGGCTAAACCCCTCGCAGAAAATCCTCCCCCCGATCCGGAATTCCTGGAGATGTTTCAAAGCCAGCGACGGAAATACGCCGTGAAGGGGATGATGCTGTCAGAGCTATCACCCACTCAAGCCCATGACCATCCTGCTCCGAAGACCGAAAGTTACCTGTTTATCTTGGAACGCATTCATCCGGATCGGATGAACCTGGCGATTGTATTTCGCGAGTACCATCTGAGCCCCCGTGAACAAGAAGTGGTGCGGCTCCTCCTGGAGGGGCTCAGCAACAAGGAAATCGCCGAGAAGTTAGGCATTCGGATCAATACGGTGAAGGATTACCTGAAAATGTTGACGCGCAAGCTTGGTGTCGGCAGTCGGACCGGCATTTTATCCTGCATCCTGTCAGGCCCTAAAAAGAAGACTTCCAATAAACTTTCCCTCGCCTGAACCTCTATGGTCGGCAGTCCCCCGTTCCTTTGACCCTTTCCAGCACTCTCACAAATCGTCGGGGCGGTGTTAATTAGCCTCGATAACCTCTCACAACGATCGCAGAGTGGTGCCTAAGAAGCAGTGAAGACTCTTCAGCGAAAAACAGGAAGGGGAAGGAAATCGTTTAGTTCAGGTTCGGATCGGGGGGCATCTCGGCGTACAGGTTGTAAGGGTCGCCGAGGGAACGAAGGATATCGGGCCAGACTTGCATGGGATCTTTTTCGAATACCACAGAAGGATCAGCCGGCAGGGTAATCCAGGACCCGGTCTTCATTTCATTTTCCAGCTGCCCGGGTCCCCACCCTGAATAGCCCATGTAGGCTCGGATGGCTTCCCCGCCTGTCGGGGTGGTCAGCAACCGTTCCACCACGGTCAAGTCTCCGCCCATGTAGACCCCATCGAAGACATGGTGCTTGTCCGAGGGCTCTTCCGAGAGCCGGTAGAGCAGGAGCACGGCCGTAGGTTGCACCGGCCCCCCCGAGAACAGGCGATGCCGCTGCCCTTCAAGGATGGGG
>JBFFYZ010000228.1:0-4242 GCA_041568895.1 Nitrospiraceae bacterium | reverse complement strand
GCGCCTTTCTGGCCAGCCTGCAGCGGGATGGGTTCGAGGCCCTGCCCATCATCGGCCTCCTGACGTTTTTGATGGGAGTGGTGATCGCCTATCAGGGGGCGGAGCAACTCCGGACATTCGGCGCCAACATCTTCGTCGTGGACCTAGTCGGCATCGCGCTGCTGCGCGAAATCGCTCCCTTGGTGACCGCCATCCTCGTCGCCGGCCGGTCCGGCTCGGCCTATGCGGCGCAGATCGGGACCATGAAGGTCACCGAGGAGTTGGACGCGCTTCGCACGCTGGGGATCTCGCCGATGAACCTGCTGGTGCTGCCGCGAGTATTGGCGCTCATCGTCGCCCTCCCCCTGCTCACCGTCTTCGCGGACGGGATCGGGGTCTTCGGCGGGATGCTGATCGCCTCCAGCGAGCTGCAGGTCAGCTTCCCGGAATTTATTTCCCGGTTCGAGGAGGCCGTCGCGTTGCGGCACTTTCTCATCGGGGTGGGGAAGGCGCCGGTGTTTGCCGTGATCATCGGTCTGGTGGGCTGCTACCAGGGCTTTCAGATCCGCGGGGGGGTGGATGATGTGGGTCGGCACACCACGATCAGCGTGGTGCAATCCATCTTTCTCGTGATCGTCTTTGACGCGTTCTTCTCGGTGGTGTTGAGCTGGTGGGAACTCTGATCGGAGCCATCAGAGCGGGGAATCCAGGCATGATGCAGGCCGGAACGCCGTCGGAACCGCCGCTGATCGAGGTAAGCCACGTCTGCACCAGATTCGGCGCGGCGGTGGTTCACGACGACGTCAACCTGACCGTCCACCGGGGTGAGTTGTTCGCCATCGTCGGCGGAAACGGGAGCGGCAAATCCACCCTGCTGCGGGAGATTATTCTGCTCCAGAGGCCCAACGCGGGGACGGTGCACGTATTTGGACAGAACATCTGGGAGATTCCGGAACGGGAGGCGCGGTTGGTCCTGCGCCGCTGCGGGGTGTTGTTCCAGCAGGGCGCCCTGTTCAGCTCCCTCACGGTGGCCGGGAACGTCGCCGCGCCGTTGCACGAGCACACGCACCTGAGCCCCGGCCTGATCCGGGAGATTGCCTGCGTGAAGCTCGCGCTGGCCGGGTTTCCCATGGACAGCGTGTCGAAATTTCCGAACGAGATCAGCGGCGGGATGCGCCGGCGCGCGGGGCTGGCGCGCGCCCTGGCGCTGGACCCCGACCTGCTGTTTTTGGACGAGCCCACCGCGGGACTGGACCCGGTCAGCGCCGCCGGGTTTGACGAACTGGTTCAAAAGCTCAAGGCCACCCTGGGGCTGACCATTGTGATGGTGACGCACGATTTGGATTCCTTGTGGCGCGTTGCGGACCGGGTGGGCGTTCTTGGGAAGGGCACCATTGTGGACATCGGTACCATGGAAGAGCTGGCACGCTCAGAAGATCCTCTGATTCACGAGTTTTTCTTCGGGCCGCGCGGTCGCGCGGCCGGAGAGCAGGCAAGGGGGCAACCATGGAATCAAAAGTGAACTATGTGATCGTGGGGCTGTTCGTCCTGCTGCTGGGGGCGGCCCTGTTCGGCGTGGTCCTGTGGCTGGGCAAGGCGGACTATCGCGGCGTGTACGAGCGCTATTACGCGTACATGAAGGAATCGGTCGCCGGCTTGAGCGTGAACTCGCCGGTGAAGTATCGCGGGGTGGAAGTCGGCCGCGTCAAAGAAATCATCCTGAATCCGGAGAACCTGGAGGAAGTGCGGCTGACCCTCGACATCATTGAGGGGACGCCGGTAAAGGAAGACACGGTGGCGGTCCTCGACATTCAGGGTCTGACGGGACTCGCCATCGTGGATTTGACCGGCGGCACGCGCCAAGCGTCCACGCTCGTGGCCAAGCCTCACGAGGAGTACCCGGTCATCAAGGCCGGACCCTCTCTGGCGTTCAGGCTGGACCGCACGCTGTCCCGGCTGCTGGCGGATCAACCGGTGACCCATCTGTTGGATAACCTGGTGGGGCTTACCCAGGACACCCGCACCCTGGTGGATGAAGAGAACCGAGCCGCGCTGAAAAAGGTCCTTCAGGATCTGTCGCAGGTCACGGACGCCTTGGCGGAACGGAGCGACGAGCTGGACCGGGGCCTGGCCAGCGGCGCCCAGGCGATGGAGAACCTGGCGGCGACCACCCAGGCGCTGCGCACCAGTCTCCCGCCCGTCATGGAGCGCATCAGCCGAAGCGCGGCCGCGCTCGACGGCGTCACGAAGGACATGTCGCAGGCCAGTACCGCCGTGACCACGGTGGTGAAGGAAACCCGACCGGACATCGAGCGGTTTACCCGCCACACCCTGGTGGAGGCGGGCTTCCTGGTCACCGAGCTTCGGGACTTGACGGCAAGCTTGCAGCGGGTGGCACGCCAGTTGGAACGGGACCCCAATGCCCTGATCTTCGGTCGGCGCACGGCCGCGCCGGGACCGGGCGAATGAGCGAATGAGGGTATGAAGCCAATCCGACAGAGAGTCCGGGGCAGGAGAGGGGGGTGGGTACCCCTTGTCCTGTTGGCGCTCCTGGCCGGGACGTTGACGTCCTGTCTGCCCTCGCTGGGTGGAGACACTCCCCCCCTGCATCTGCACCTCTTCGGACTCGACGAATCCACCGTCCAGGATCACGCGCCGGCCGCTGGTGGCGGACCGGGCGTCGTGCTGGTCAACGTCCCCCAGGCCCGCGCGGGCGTGGATACGCCCCGCATGGCCTATTTGCGCCGGCCCTATGAGGTCCAGTATTACGCCAACAACCAGTGGGCCGACACGCCGGCCAAAATGTTGGCTCCCTTGCTGGTGCAGGCCCTCGAGCGGACCGGTACCTGGAGGGCGGTCGTGCAGATGCCGCACACCGTACGAGGCGAGTACCGGGTGGATTCGGAGCTCCTGGCCGCGCAACAGGAGTTCTTTCAAAAGCCCAGCCTGTTCCGCCTGACCCTCAGGGTCCAGCTGGTCAGCCTCCGGGACCAGCGGGTCCTGGGGACGCGGGGGTTCGAGGCCATCGAGCATGCGCCAAGCGAGAACGCCTACGGTGCCGTCCTGGCCGCCAACCGGGCGCTGGCCACGTTGCTGGACCAGGTGGCGAACTGGCTCAGCGCCTGCGTCGCCGAGGGGAAGCCGCGCTGTTAACAGGACCAAGACCTACGAAACTCCAGGGAGCCTAAGCCCCGATGTCGGTGATTCGGCAAGATCCCACGACGAAGGAATGGGTGATCATCGCGACCGAGCGCGGCAAGCGGCCGCACGACTTCGAGAGACGGGACCCGCCGGCCGCGGCGAAGGAACGGGAGCCCTCCTGCCCCTTCTGTCCGGGCAATGAAGAAAAGACCCCCTCAGAACTGGAGCGGATCGAGCATCCGGAGCAGAAGGGGTGGGCGGTCCGGGTGATCGCCAACAAGTTTCCCGCCCTCAGGCGGGAAGGCGAGCTGCTCCGGAAGGAGCCCGGCCCGCTCTTCCGCGAAATGGAAGGGGTGGGCTACCATGAGGTTCTCATCGAAACGCCCCTGCACAACCGAATCATTCCCCTGATGAGGCCGATCGAGGTGGAGCGAATTCTGCAGATGTATCAAGCGCGGTACCGGGAGGTCCGGGAAGACCCTCGCGTCAAATACATCATCATCTTCAAGAATCACGGCGAAACGGCCGGAACCTCCCTGGAACATCCCCACTCCCAGTTGGTGGCGACGCCGGTGCCCCCCATGTTGCTCCGGCGGAAGTTCGACGTAGCGATCGGCCATTACGACGATACCGGGCGCTGCCTCTATCAGGATCTGGTGGACGCCGAACTGGGCGCCAAGGTCCGCGTGGTGGTCGAGACGGACCGGTTCGTGGTGTTTCAGCCCTATGCCTCCCGGGTGCCCTTCGAGACCTGGATCGCGCCGAAGCAACACGAGTCCTCATTCGGGAACATCGCCGCCGAGGATCTACCGGAGCTGGCGGCCGTCCTGCAGCGGACGCTCGCGGGCCTCCACCGGGCGTTGGGAAATCCGGATTTCAATTACATCATCCACTCGGCCCCGGCCGGAGACGAGAACAAGGCCTATTATCTCTGGCACCTGCAGATCCTGCCCCGCCTGGCCACGATCGCCGGATTCGAGCTGGGGTCGGGCATCTACATCACGACCATGCTGCCGGAGGAATCCGCCGCGTTTCTGCGTGGATTCCTGCCATAACCGGCCGTGGCCGGACGTCGTCACCCTGTTCCTGGCCGATACCGTGCGATGTCTTGACCCAGAGGTT
>JBFFYZ010000227.1:0-4282 GCA_041568895.1 Nitrospiraceae bacterium | reverse complement strand
TTCCGCTCTCATCCCGGCCACACCCTCTCCCTTTAGGGTTGGAAGTCTCGATCGGCCGGAAATGGGGGAGGGAGTGAAGAAGCGGGGGAGTGATGGAATTGCGGCCGATCGGGAACATCAAGGGATGAGTGGCGCCTGTGGGTGGGATGACCGCCCTGCTCGCGGAGTGCGGACTCAAGAACTATTGTCAGCTAGACCAGATTAGAGTGCTCACTCGACGCGCGCAGTATTGATCAACCCACCCACCGCGCCAACAGAACTCGAACCAAGCGGACGGGCCTTTTGGTTGGCGCCACCCACAATCACCGAACCGAGAATTTAAGTCCAAGGCTTTTCTCCCTCCCCTATAAGCCCCTTCCTCCTTTTAATGCACCCATTCCATACCCTTTTTCCCACCTGTACAAAGACCAAATCCTGTTTGAGGTTTGGGGCCGTCCAGGTATGATGTAACTCCCCATGAGACGCAGGTGACTTCGACTGCGTCGGGCCAAAGGGTCGAGGGCGAACGCCTGTTCGCCGAGGGGCGCCCTTTATGCCTTGAAGGAGATCCCGATCCTTGATTCACCAGGTTCTTGATCCTGCGAGCTACACCCTCAGTCCCTACGCCTTCCCGACCTTTATTTCTGCGGTGGCCTTTGTGTTGCTGGGCGTCGCCGTGTTCCTGAGGGAAGGGCGTTCCCGCCTGGGCCTCCTGTTCCTCAACATGACCCTGACCATTGCGATTTATCTGGTGGCGTTTTCCTGGATGTATGCTTCCCTCCATACGTCGGTCGCGCTCTGGTGGGCCAAAGCCGCCTATTTGGGTGTACCGTTCATCCCCTCCGCGATCTACCACTTCACCGTCGTGGTGTTGCGGCTCTATGAAACCAAAAAAACGCTGGTCTGGGTCAATTGGGGGCTGTCCTGCCTGTTTTCGGCCACGGTCTTGTTCACGAACGAGTTCATCAGCGGGCTGCACGAATACTGGTGGGGGTTCTACCCGCGATATGGGTGGGCCAGCCTTCCTTTTTTAGCGTTTTTCTTCGGTATGATGGCGGAGGGCCTCCGGCTGTTTTATGTCGAATGGCAGCAGGCACCTCTTGGCAGCCACCGCCGGCGCCTGGCCCTCATCATGGCCGCCTTCGGCATCGGGTATCTGGCCTCCGTGGATTACCTGGCCAAGTACGGCATTCCCGTCTATCCCTTTGGCTACCTCCCGCTGCTGGGTTTTACGATCCTGGTGGCCGTGGCGATTCGCGGGACACGGCTGGTCGACCTGACCCCCGCGTTCGCTGCCAACAAGATTCTGGAAACCATGCAAGGCGCGGTGTTGGTGACGGATATGGACGATCGCATTCGGGTCGTCAACCGCAGCGCCTGCGTCATGCTGGGGTACGGGGAGGAGGAGCTCCTGGGCCTGCCGCTTGAGGCCATTTTTGAATCTCCGGAGCCGATGCGGACTCCGGAACTCTCGAGAGACTCCGTGGTTCGGGACCACCTGGTGGCCTGGCATACCAAGGACGGCCGGCATGTGGATGTGAATCTGTCCGCCTCGGTCGTGACCGACGACCGCGGCGTGTCGTCGGGAATGGTGTATGTGGCGGTGGACCTGACTGACCGGCTGCACCTGGAGCAACAACTGCGGCAGGCCCAGAAAATGGAGGCCATCGGGCGGCTGGCCGGGGGCGTGGCCCACGACTTCAATAACCTGCTCACGGTTATCATCGGGTACTGTCAGACGCTGCTGCAGGAGATCCGACCTGGTGACCCGCTTCGCGCGGATATCGAGCTCATCCGGCAGGCCGGCGGACGGGCGGCTACGCTGACCAAGCAATTGTTGGCCTTCAGCCGGCGTCAGATCCTGATGCCGAAGGTCATCAATCTCAATTCCATCGTGGACGACATGCTCACGATGCTGGAGCGGGTCTTGACCGAAGACGTCCAGTTGTCCGCGGCGCTGGACCCGGCCTTGGGTCACGTCAAGGCCGACCCCGGACAAATTGAGCAGATCATCATGAACCTGGTGGTGAACGCGAGGGATGCGATGCCCCAGGGGGGAAAACTGACCATAGAAACCTCCAACGTCCAGATCAAAGCCACCCATCAGCGGAGTGAGTTTATGGTTCCCGGTTCCTACGTGTTGCTGTCGGTCAGCGATACGGGATGCGGCATGGATCCCGAAGTCCAGGCGCACATCTTCGAGCCGTTTTTCACCACCAAGGAGATGGGCAAGGGCACGGGGTTGGGGCTCTCCACGGTCTATGGGATCGTGAAACAGAGCGACGGCTATATTTTTGTGTACAGCGAGCCCGGGCACGGGACCACGTTTCAAATCTATTTGCCCAGGGTCGAAGGCTCGACGCCCTGGGTTCCATCCGGGCCTGCTCTGGTCGAGATGCCGACCGGCACGGAGACCATTCTTTTGGTGGAAGACGAGCCGAATGTTCGCATCCTCGCCCGCAATACCCTCAAGCGGCAAGGCTATACGGTGCTGGAAGCCCGCCACGGGATCGAAGCCTTGCTGCTGGGGACCCAACACCCGGAGCCCATCCACCTGCTGTTGACCGACGTGGTCATGCCTCAAATGAACGGTTGCGAGGTAGCGGATCGGCTGTTGCCGGTTCGGAACGGTATGAAGGTTCTGTTCATGTCCGGCTATGCCGAAGGGGCGATGGTGCACCAGGGGCTCGTTGGACAGGGCACCGGTTTTCTCCAGAAACCTTTTTCCTTGGAAGATCTCACCCTCAAGGTCCGCCAGGCCCTGGACGGGACCGAGAAATAACTGGCCGACATCCGCCGGGCCCGAGTCCGTTCGCGAGGGGAGGCGCGGCCCCTTGTTCTGACTACCCCCTTGCCGTAGAATGCCCCCGAGGTTGGATCCTGCCATGACCCAGCAAGAAGCGCGCGCCTACCTGAATTATTTATTGACCCTGAGCCTGCGACGGGAAGAGGCCTTCGGCCCCCTGGCCATGGCCTTTATCAAGGAGCAGGACCTCGATCAGTTGGGATTGCTGCCGGAAGAACAGTTCACCCTTCTCGTGGCCACGACCCAGGCCTTCGCGGCCGAACCTAAACGCTATACCGCAAAACTGGAATTGCTGGAGAAGGCTCGTCAACTGCTACCCACGACCCGGTTTTTCGATCCCGAGTTGGTGCAACAGCTGGAGCAGGACATCAAAAAAACCCAGGCCGAGCTGGGCATTTACAACCAGGCCATGCGGGCGTCCCGCCCGCCGGCGCCCGACCGGCAACGGTTGATCGTGGAAACCGACGTGCCGGAATATTTCCTGGATCTCGCCCAGAAGCGGGCCGGCGCGTACTATCAGAATAAATACCGGCTCACCAAGGAAGCCAAAACCGCCCAGCACTTCGGGGGACCGCCGCGGAAATTTGAGCCGGACCACGTCAGCATCCACAAGGAGTTTCCGGGCGCCTGCGCGCCGTTTATGAGCGCTCGGACCAGCACGTTTCACATGATGCTCCCGTTCGATTTGAAATTGAGCCGCCGGCCGGAAGATCCGCTCGAGGCCGGGGTGCGGATCTTCTATTGCAAAATGGGCTACTCGTTTCCCCTGCGGTATGAGATGGGGAAATTGTGCAGCTACCATGACGGGCAGGTGCTGGATATCGCCCTGGATGACCCCGCCCTGCTTTTTATCTCCGTCTCCCCGGTCAAAGAGCCGGAGTTCAAGGTTCCAGCCCAGGCCAATCCCCAGGGGGTGCCTCCGGAATATGCCTATCCCCTGGCTGTGCTCGAGCACACCGGCAGTCTGGGGCCCTTTATTCAGGTGAGCTGTAATTTCAAGGTCTGGTTCGATGCCTCGGTGGTGTCGTTGCTCATTCAAGGCGCGCCTGACCTGGCAGAATACGGCCTCCTCGGCGCCTCGGGTCTCATGACACGAACCTACGCCTCGGATAAGGTATCTGCCTATGCGGAGGCTCAGGCTCAAGCCTGGCAGGAAGGGCTCAGCTTTAATTTCGTCAATTTGCATTTGCAATTGCTCCCCGGAACCGAGACCGCTGTCGTGCCCTACAACACCCCGATTTTTTCGGTCTACCCCGTGCTCAGCCGGCAGTGCTACCGGTTTGAGGACAGGGCCCACCTGGATCAACCTTCCTAGGGGACTGAGGGCGATCGCTTCTTCCCTGTCTTGTCCTCCTAGACGGTGCCGAATTGCCAGTCCTCGGGCCGTCCCACCTCCTGTGTGCGGAGGCGGAAAGGCCGGATTGCGGCTCCAGACGCGCGGTTTCTTTATGTCGCCCTTGATCTTTTACAGTGGTCCCGGTACTGTTTTGCGCCCAT
>JBFFYZ010000226.1:0-4284 GCA_041568895.1 Nitrospiraceae bacterium | reverse complement strand
CCGCTCGATCACCTTCTCCACGACGTCCGGCGTGATCGGCTCCACGTAGGTCCGGTCCGCCAGCTCGGGATCGGTCATGATCGTCGCGGGATTGCTGTTGATCAGGATGACGCGAAAGCCTTCGGCCTTGAGCGCTTTACAGGCTTGCGTGCCGGAATAGTCGAACTCGCAGGCCTGCCCGATGATGATGGGGCCGGACCCGATCAGCAGGATGCTGTGGATGTCTTGGCGTTTCGGCAACGGTCGCACTCCAATCGTGAAAGTGGTGCAGCCTTCCTCATCCGGCCTAGCGTCGGTCCGGCCCCTGATAGCCCATCTTCGGCCCCGAACCCTGAACCGGACTGGGGACGGGTGGCTTCGACGGCGCGTTTGGTCCGAGGGGCTGCCCCGGCTCCGCCGGCGGCCCCACGCCATTGGCGGGCTTGTAGAATCGCAACGCGTCCGGGATCCACGCCTCGATCTGATTGATCCGGTGCTCGTCGGAGGGGTGCGTCGAGAGAAATTCCGGGATCGCGGCCTGGGACCGGAAACAGAGCTTGTTGATCATGTTCCGGGGGCACCCGCTCATCCGCTCCCAGAAGGGCACCGCCTCCCGCGGGTCGTATCCGGCCTGGGCCATCAAACGGAGTCCGATGTAGTCCGCCTCCGATTCTTGTTTCCGGTTGAAGGGCAGGGAGAACCCGACTCCGTAGGCGCTCATGGCACCCATGGCCACCTGTGGGTTCACCGCGCCGGTCGCCGCCCCGGCCATGGCCCCAACCTGGGCGATCTGCTCCAGAATCCCGCGGCTCATGCGCTCGGCTCCATGGCGCTGCAGGGCATGCGCCACCTCGTGGCCCATCACCGTCGCCAGCCCCGATTCGGTCTTGGTGTACTTCAGGATGCCGGTAAATATGACGACCTTCCCGCCGGGCAGCGCAAAGGCGTTCACCATCTCGTCTTCCTGCACCACCGCGAACTCCCAGTGGTACTCCGGCTTACCGGCTGCGGCCGCAATCCGTTCCCCGATCCGATGCACCATCTCGTTGAGCTCCGGGTTCTGGTTCAGGCGCGCCTGGCGAAGCACCTGCCGGTAGGCCTCCTGCCCCATGGCGATTTCTTTTTCCTCGGAAATAAATATCAGCTGATCGCGGGCCGTCCCCGGCGCCCGCACGCACCCCACCACGAGGCCCAGCAGGCTGGCCGTGCCGCAGAGCCGGAGGACACCCTCGAGGCCCAGGGCCAGAACCGCACGCCGGCTGATCGGCTCGGAAGCCTCCAGGACTGAGGGATGAGGACTGAGGACTGAGAGGTCGGATTTCATGGAAATTCTCGGTAGCTGTTGCCCCAGTTATGTATTTCCTGGTGTCCTATCCTGCCGCGTCGTGATCTTCAGTTTTCTCCCAGTCCTCATCGCTCAGTCCTCAGTCCTGTCTATCAAGGCATCCACAGGTACATGAACTGCGGGGTTCCCGCCCGGAGGACGGTCAGCAGGTCGAGATTCGCCAGGCTCGTGATCCCACCGGCTCCGCCGAACATACGGGCATAGATGTTGGCGCGATATTCCCCGGGCCGCCGGTAGGTCACGATCCGGGCCGTCTTGAGACCCGCCTCCTGTTTGGCCAGATTGATCGCGTCATCGAGGTACCCGACCCGGTCCACCAGGCCGTGTTGTTTGGCCTGCTCCCCCGAATAGATCCTGCCGTCCGCAAGCGATCGGATTTGCGCGTCGGTCAGGTTCCGGCGGCCTTCGCGAATCACCAGCAGGAACCGCTCGTAAAACGAATCGATCACGCCCTGGAAGATCCGGCGTTCGTCCTCGGTCATGGATCGGAAGGGCGACCCCATGTCTTTTTTCGGCCCCGAGGTCACCGCGGTGGTTTGGACGCCGATTTTTTCCAACAGGCCCTGGGCGTTCACGGTCAACATGATCACTCCCAGGCTCCCGGTGACGGAGGAGGGATGGGCGGTAATCTTGTCGGCCGCCATGGCCACGTAATACCCTCCGGACGCCCCCACGTCCATGATCGAGGCCACGATGGGGATTTTCCGTTTTTCGCGAAAGGCGCGCAGCTCGTGATGGAGGATGTCCGAGGCCGTCACGGTCCCGCCGGGGCTATTGATCCGCACGACCAGGGCCTTGACCCTCTCGTCCTCGGCCGCGAGGGTCAGCTCCTCTTTCAACCGCACCACCATGTTGGGTCCGTCAAACAAGCTGGCGCTGTCCTGGGCGCTGATAAGTCCGGACAGCTCGACCAGCAGGACCTTGTCCTTTCCCTCTCCCCCGACCGATTCTTCCTTGAGCGGACCAATGCCGGGGAACAGGTTAATCGTGATACAGCCGGGCAGAAGCAGCAGGAGCAACGCCAGTACCGATCCTGCGATCCGCTCGGCCGACATTCGCGTCTTATGCATGGCTCCTCTCCGTCATCATCTCCGTGAACTGACGGAACAGATAGGCGGCATCGTGTGGACCGGGCGAAGCCTCAGGATGGTACTGGATCGAAAATGCCGGGTGGTCCAGGCAGGCCAGCCCTTCGATGGCTCGGTCGTTCAGGCTAAGGTGGCTCACCGCCACGCTCCCGAAGTCGGTCTTCACGACAGGCGGCACCGCCGTCTCCGCTCTCACGCCGCCGGGCACCTCGACGGCAAAGTTATGATTCTGGGACGTGATTTCCACCGCCCGGCTCTGCAGATTCATGACCGGGTGATTGGCCCCATGGTGGCCGAACTTGAGCTTGTAGCTGGTCAGCCCCAGCGCCAGTCCCAGCAGCTGGTGGCCCAGACAAATGCCCAGGATCGGGACGCGCCCGATCAGATGCCGGACGGCGTCCGCGGCATAGGGCACTCCCGCGGGATCGCCGGGCCCGTTGGAGAGCACGACCCCGTCGGGGCTCATGGCTTCCACCGACCGAGCCGGCGTCGAGGCCGGCACCACCGTCACCTGGCAGCCCACGTCCACCAGCCGCCGCAGGATATTGTGTTTCACACCGAAGTCATAGACCACGACGCGGAACCCTCGTTCTCCCGTCGGGGTCTTCGCCCGGGTGGAGCCGTTCGGAGGTTCCGGCTCCCAGGGATGGGACCCCTGGGTCCACTCGTAGGGCTGGGTGCAGGTCACGTCCGCGACGAGGTCCCTGCCCAGGATGCTGGGCGCGCTCTTGGCTGTGGCGACGGCCCGCGCAGGGTCCAGGTCGAGATGGGAGATCACCCCTTGCTGGGAACCCGCATCCCGCAGGTGCCGGGTCAACGTGCGGGTGTCGATCCCGTCGATGCCGACGACCCGGGCCTCCCGAAGATAGGCATCCAGCGCCTGTTCGGCGCGCCAGTTGCTGGGGTGCCGGCTGGATTCCCGGACGACGAACCCCTCGGCCCAGATACGCCGCGACTCCACGTCCTCGCGGGTCACTCCGTAATTGCCGATATGGGGACAGGTCATCGTGACGATCTGACCCCGGTAGGAGGGATCGGTCAGGATCTCCTGGTAGCCGGTCATGGCCGTGTTGAACACGACCTCCCCGACCGTTTCTCCCTCAAACCCGAGGGCGCGTCCCTGAAAGACCGTGCCGTCCTCCAAGGCCATAATGGCTTTCTTCATGAACCAACCTCTTTCATGGACTCCCCCCGGGGCTCCGTCGGACTCGTCCAGCCCCGGACCTTCACCGCGATCAAGGCGATGCCCAGCGCCAGGTTGAGGAGATACAGCCCGCGCACCACCATGTGCGAGCGGAAGAACGCCTCGTACGCCGTCTTTTTCGCCGCCTCATCGGGTGCCGCAAAGGCCGCCTCCTGCAGCCGCACCGACTCCGGACCGAGGACCCATCCGATCAGGATCGCGACCGTGACCATGGCGAGAAACAAGCCGCCTTCCACCGGTCCCACCGCCCGGCTCCGGAGGGCTTCCGGCGGATGCCCTGTCCTTTGGACCCAGGTCCGGACCCCCATGCCGGCCACCAGGATCGCGACCGCGAACCCGACCAGGCGATTATACCCTTCGAACACCCGGGTCAAAAACCGGCCGCCGGGCTCCATCCCTAATGAATTGAACACCGCCGGGATGACAGCAATGATGATCGCCAGGAGCCCGCCGACCCAGATCGCCAAGGCCAGGACCTCAACCGTGTAGCAGGTCACGAGCACCCGGCGCGATTCCTGTGGTCTATGCATATCCTCCCGGCACAATGGCACTTACAGGAACGCCTCCGCTCTACGCGCGGCCGGCCTGAAACACGATCGTGCCGTTCAGAATCGTCAGCGCCACCTGGCCCTTCACCTTCCAGCCGGCAAAGGGGGTATTGCGGCCCT
>JBFFYZ010000225.1:0-4291 GCA_041568895.1 Nitrospiraceae bacterium | reverse complement strand
GGAGGTGGACGAGGAGCTGGTGGCCCAGAATTGGTCCAATGACAAAGGAAGCCTGTACCGGTATCCGCCGAACCAGGACGGCTACGGGCACGCCAAGGTACGGGCCTACCTCGAAGGGCTGTCCAACGAAATCCGGCAACGATTTATCCCGGAGTTTCTGCGCGCGTGAACAGGCTGCCTCTTTGGATTCTGGGGTTGGCAGCGATCCTGTGGGGGCTGGCGGCCTCCGCCCAGGACCACGCCGGCACCCGGACCGCCCTCTCCCCAGATCCGATCGTCCTGCGTTTTGTATCCTGGAAACCCGATCACCCTCAAGCCTGGAATGAGGCCATCGCCCGGTTCACCCAGGCTCACCCACATATCTCCATCGTCCGCGAGATCGCCCCGCATTCCTCGACCGCCTACCACGACCTCCTGACCCAAAAGCTCAAGAACCAGGACCCGACGGTGGACCTGTTCTTCATGGACGTGATCTGGGCGCCGGAGTTCGCGGCCGCCGGCTGGGCGCTGCCCTTGGATGACCTGTTCGCCCCCTCGGAGCGGGCCCGGTTCCTCCCGGCCACTGTGGAAGCCGGTACCTATGACGGCCGTCCCTTCGGCGTCCCTTCCCGCATCGACGTCGGCATGCTGTATTACCGACAGGACCTGCTGCAACGGTACGGCCTGACGCCGCCTCAAACCTGGGAGGAATTGGTCCGGCAAGCCGACCTCATCCTTAAGGGGGAGGCGACCACCCACCCGTTGCTCCGCGGATACTCCGGCCAGTTCAAGCAGTACGAAGGCTTGGTCTGCAACATGCTGGAGTTCATCGGCAGCCGAGGAGGGCAATTGCTCGACGAGGAGCGTCGACGCTCCACCCTGGCCACACCCGAGACCCTGGCGTCGGTCCAGTTCGTCCGGGACCAGATGATCCACCGGCTGGCGACCCGGGCGGCGCTGACCTATCAAGAGCCGGAATCCCTGAGCATCTTCATTCAGGGCCACGCCGTCTTTCACCGGAACTGGCCCTATGCGTGGGAAATCGCGAACCGGTCCACCCGTTCCGCGATCACCGGCAAAGTCGGGGTGGCGCCACTCCCGAGGTTTGCTGGAGGCTCCAGCACCTCCGCGCTCGGCGGGTGGCTGTACGGGATCAGCGCCTACTCCCGCCATCCCAAGGAGGCGTGGGAGTTCATCGCGTTTCTCTCCAGCCAGGAGATGCAAAAGTTTTTCGCCATCCGAGCCGGCCTGGCGCCGTCCCGCTCGGCCTTGTTCACCGACCCCGAGGTCCTGGCCGCCAACCCACAGTTTCAAGACCAGGTGGCTGTGTTTCAAGCCGCCGCGCCCCGGCCGCGCACCCCGGTGTATCCCGCGGTGAGCCACGTGCTGCAGCGTTACTTCAGCCGGGCCTTGGCGTTCACCGGTCTGGACCTTGAAGCGGAAGCCGCCTCTGCGGACAGACAGATCAATCGACTCTTGCAGCTGACGGAGCCCCGCGCATGACCAACCGTCCGCCGTCGTTGACCAGCACGTGGTCGCCGGCGATGCCGGCCAGGGGAGCCGACCAGGCAGCAGCCTGGTGGATGTTGGCCCCGGCCCTGGCGTTCACCTTGGTGTTCGCCCTGTACCCCGTGGTGGATTCCTTCGTCCTGAGCCTGCATCGCATCTTTCTCGGCGTACCGGCGCTCGGGCAGCCATTCGTCGGCCTGGACAACTACGCGGTGCTGGCGGCCGATCCCGTCGCGCGACAGGCGTTTTTGGTGACCCTGGCCTTCGTCCTGCTCACCACGGTCCTTGAGCTCCTCTTGGGGCTGGGCATCGCGCTGGTGATCCATGAACGGTTTTCCGGCCGGGGTTGGGTGCGCGCCGCCGCCCTCATCCCCTGGTCCATCCCAACCGTCGTGGCCTCGCAGATGTGGCGGTACATTTTCAACGACCAATACGGCCTGGCGAATTTGTTCCTCTTCGGCGACGAGGTCGCGCGATATGTCCCCTGGCTGGCGTATCCCGGCTTTGCGTTTCTCGCCATCGTCCTGGCGGACGTCTGGAAAACCTCTTCCTTTGCCGGACTGCTGATCCTGGCAGGGCTCCAGGTGATTCCGGACGACGTGTACGACGCCGCCAAGATTGACGGCGCCAGCACCTGGCAACGCTTCTGGCGGATCACCCTCCCCCTCCTCAGCCCGGCCCTCTTGCTCGCCCTGTTGTTCCGCACGATGGACGCCTTCCGCGTGTTCGACCTGGTCTTCGTCATGACCCAGGGCGGCCCTGGCGGGGCCACCCAGGTACTGCAGTTCTACGGATACAAGGCTCTCTTTACGGAAGGGCGTATGGGATACGGCGCCGCAATCTCCTTCACGGTATTCCTGGCGATCTTTCTGCTGTCGCTGCTCTATATCAAAGCGATGGGCTCCAAGGTCCTGCAGAAGGAGGCGGCATGACCAGGCGGATTCTGCTGGGACTCGGGATTCTCCTGACGGTCGTGGGCAGCCTGTTCCCTTTCTTCTGGTTTGTGATCACGTCCTTCAAATCCCAACAGGAAGTGGAAGCGATCCCGCCGACTTGGTTGCCGTCGGGAGGCGTCGGCTTTTATCGATCGGCCCTCGTGGAGTATCATCTGGTGGACTACATCCTGAACAGCGTGGTCGTGGCCGGGGCGACGACGCTCATCGCGCTGGCCGTGGGGATTCCGGCGGCCTACGCCTTGGCGCGCCTGAAGCTGCCCGGAAAGACCTGGATCATGGGGGGTCTGCTGAGCGTGTCCATGTTTCCCCAAGTCGCCATCGCGGGCCCCGTGTGGCAAATCCTCGAGGGCCTTGGTGGGCTGAACACCCGCTGGGGCCTCCTGCTCCCCTACATCACGCTGACCTTGCCCCTTGTGATCTGGATCCTGGCCAGCTTCTTCAAGGAGCTTCCGGAAGAGCTGGAAGAAGCGGCCCGGGTGGATGGATGCGGGGTCTTTCAGACCATGATCCGGGTCATGGTCCCGCTCGCGGCTCCGGGTATTTTCACCGCGGCGATTTTGACCTTTATCTACGCCTGGAACGAGTTCTTTTTCGCGCTGCTGATCCTGACGCAACCGGAAAAACAAACGCTGCCCGTGGGGATTGCCCTCTTTCAGGGAGAATTTTCCATGCCCTGGGGTGAGCTGGCTGCCGCCTCCGTCATCGCCACCCTGCCCCTGGTGATCCTGGTCATCTGCTTCCAGCGCTGGATCGTGAGTGGGCTCTCCGCCGGAGCGGTCAAAGGGTAAAGAATAATGGCCTCGGTTGATGCCAGATGGGGATGGACAAGGACTGCAGGGCCCTTCGCTTCCGCGCCTCCCGAAGCGACCCTTCCGGACCCTGCCAGGCGGAAGCCTTCGGAAATTCCCTCGAAGACTCGGTCAGTTTCCGCTTTCCATCCTGGCAGGGTCTCGGTGGGTCCCCCGCTTCTCCGGCGAAGTACGCTCAAGGGCCCTGCCACCCCTTGTGAAAAGGAAATTTCGGCGTACCTTCCCGAGGCCAGCCTGGCGGAGGGACGATATAGAGGGATGAGGAATGGCTGAGCTGGAGCTACGCGCGATTGCCAAGACCTTCGGCCCGGTGTCGGTGCTGAAAGACATCTCCCTCCAAGTCGCGGACAGCGAGTTCACCATTCTGCTGGGTCCGTCGGGATGCGGAAAGTCCACGCTGCTTCGCATCATCGCCGGCCTCGAGCATCAGACCGGCGGCGAGGTGCGGATTGACGGGGCCGCCGTGGATCGCCTGTCGCCCGGGGACCGCGACATTGCCATGGTCTTTCAGCATTACGCCCTCTATCCGCACATGACGGTCCGCGAGAACCTGGCCTTCGGCTTGAAAATGCGGAAGGAGGCCCCCCAGGTCATCGGCGAGCGCATCGAAGAGGCCGCCCACCTGTTGGGCATCGAAGCCCTCCTCGACCGGAAGCCCAAGGAACTCTCTGGCGGCCAACGCCAGCGGGTGGCGATGGGACGGGCCATCGTCCGAAAGCCCAAGCTGTTCCTGTTCGACGAGCCCCTGTCCAATTTGGACGCGCGGCTCCGCGCCTCGATGCGGGTGGAGCTGAAGAAGCTGCATCGGCGGCTGAAGGCGACCATGATCTACGTGACCCACGACCAGGTGGAGGCGATGACGCTCGGCGACAAGATCGTCATCATGGACCGCGGGCATATTCGCCAGGTGGACGCCCCGGCCCTGGTCTATAGCCGACCCGCCGACCCCTTCGTCGCCGGATTCATCGGCACCCCCGGGATGAACCTTTTAGGCGGGCACCTGGAACGCCAGGGAGAGGCCTGGACCTTTCGGGCAGG
>JBFFYZ010000224.1:0-4291 GCA_041568895.1 Nitrospiraceae bacterium | reverse complement strand
GCATCGCGTAGACGTTGCCCAAATTGCCCAACGAGTCCGACAGGGCGCGGCCCTCTCCCTGCTGCCGGTCCTCCTGGACCGCCTGCTCGTACCAGTATCGGGCTTGAGCCAAATCGCCTCGGTGGAGGAAGATCCGGCCGCGATGCATAGAGTCATCCGACATGCGCGAAGCATAGAGCAGGAAAATGGGGAAATCCAGGGGGAGGCGCTTGCCGGCGGCGCTAGGGGCATGCTATCGTCTTGGCCGCCCTTCGGTATGGAGGGCCGGGGCCTGTGAAGGGGGTAACCATGGTCATCAAGCACTATGCCAGCGTCAGTCCGGGCACCTACAGCGGAACTCCGGAAGGGGTTCAGATGCGCGAAATGATCACGGAACGGGATGGCGCGCCCAATTTTTCCCTGCGGGTCTTTGACGTGGAGCCGGGAGCCGCCACCCCCTTTCACTCCCATGCCTGGGAGCATGAGGTGTTCATTCTCAAGGGGACCGGCAAGGTTCGTACCGAAGGGCGCGAGACTCCGTTTCAGGTCGGGGATTCGGTCTACCTGGCCCCGCAGGAGAAGCATTGCTTCGTCGCCGATGCCGGAACGCCCGTGCAATTCATCTGCGTCATTCCCTCCAAGAACCAGTGCACCATGTAAGTCGGGTGGCCCTGAGTCGGTTGGACGAGCCGCGGGCCAGGGCCTTCCTGCCTTGACGGCTTCCGATCAATCGCCCCCCTTGATCGTATCCTTCTCATAGTCGTGGGGCTCTTCCTGGTCCATTCCCAACCCGGCTCGGAAGGATTTGCGCAGTTCGGTGATTTGCCTCACCTGCTGCTCGTCCGTCGTGGGGGCGGCCTTCCTGCCGAGATATCGGTCGCAGAGTTCCAGCCCGGTCCGGAAATAGCGGGGAATCGTCTGCTCGGTGACCTGCTGCCAGGTGATGTAAATCAGGAACTCCTGAAACGCCGTCGCCTCGGGATGCCGCAACCCCAGTGCTTGAAGGGTGTGAAAGGCGGCGGTCGCTTCTTCACCGGCGCTGGCCGAAAAGGCGGCTTCCGCCTCCTGTGCCTCCGCGAGGTCTTCTTTCAGCTCTCCCCGCGATTGGGCGCGGGTGAACGCGCTTTGGGCCGCTATGGCGGGATCAAATTGCATGAAGAAAACCCCCTGCCAACGTGGATGGTGCGAGCATAGCGAGGTGGGACCGACAGTGCAAGCCATCTCCGGACCGTTGGTTTACTTTTCTGCAACGTGACGGGTAGACTCTGTCCATCCGCTTGCTGGGGCTATGGTCGAACACACGAGACAACAACAGGTATCGGAGGTCGAGGACAGCGACCTGGCCCGGGTCCTCCGGTATCACGAGGCCACCAAACACCACTTTTTTCGCTTTGCCCGCGCCCTTGGGTACATGGACTGGGCGAATCAGCCGGACCCGTTCCGGCGTTTCGCCGGTGCGCCCCTGGTCCCGCTTCCCATCCTTGGTCCCGAGGAAGAGCCGCCCTCTCCTGCTTATGCCGATCTCTTTCGTCCCGGCTCCGTTCCAAGCCGTCCGGTCTCCGTTCGATCACTCTCCCGGCTTTTCGAATACGGGCTGGCCCTTTCCGCGTGGAAGCGGGCCGGGTCGGCGCGGTGGGCCCTTCGCAGCAACCCGTCCAGCGGGAACCTGCATCCGACCGAGGGATATGTCCTGATCGGGGAGGTGCCGGGCTTCGCTCCTGGAGCCGGCCTGTACCACTACGCCCCCAAAGAACATGCCCTCGAACGACGCATGGATTGTGCTCCGGCCTGCTATGCCTCCCTGCTCGAGGAATTTCCCCCGGAGGCCTTTGTGGTGGGCCTGACCTCGGTTCATTGGCGGGAGGCCTGGAAGTACGGCGAACGCGCCTTCCGCTACTGCCAGCATGACGCCGGACATGCCGTAGCGGCTCTTCGGTTCGCCGCGGCGGCCCTGGGGTGGCGGATGGTGGTCCTGGGCGGAATGTCGGACGAGGATCTGGCGCTCTTGTTCGGGCTAAACCGGAAGGAGGATTTCGAGGGAGCCGAGCGGGAACATCCGGATTGTGCGGCGGTCCTATGGCCGGCGGTGGCGGATGAGAGAGGCGGCGACATTCCCCTGGCGCTGGATCCGGAGATCCTCCAACAACTGGCCGCACAACCCTGGCATGGCCGGGCCAATCGGTTGAGCCAGGAGCATCCGGTGGAGTGGGAGATCATCGATGAGGTGAGCATGGCTTCCTGGAAAGGGACCCGCGAGCGCACGGCGGTCCCGCTGGTAGACATCCCACGGGAATCGGATTGGGTCCCAGACGCGGACTCTTACACGGGGAACCCCTCCGCCGGTCAGATCATCCGCCAGCGGCGAAGCGCCCTGGCCTTTGATGGAAAGACTTCGATTTCGGCCGGCTGTTTCTATCGCATGCTCGCACGGGTGATGCCTTTCGCCGAGCGGCCCCTGTTGGCCAGGCCTATGCCTTGGGACGCAGTACCCTGGGACCCCACCATTCATCTTGCGCTGTTCGTGCATCGAGTTGACGGCCTGGTTCCCGGACTCTATGTCCTGGTTCGAGAGCCCGGCAAACTGGAGCCGCTTCGTCAGGCGATGCAGGCCGAGTTCCTGTGGGCGCGTCCCCCTGGTTGTCCCGCCCAGTTGCCCCTGTACCTGGTGCTGGAGGGCGATGCCCGCCAGGTGGCCGCCCAGGTGAGCTGCGGCCAGGAGATCGCCGGAGACAGCGCCTTTTCCCTCGGCATGCTGGCCGAGTTCGAGTCGAGTGTGGCGCGTCACGGCCCCTGGTTTTACCGCCGGCTGTTTTGGGAAACGGGGGTGATCGGGCAGATTTTGTACCTGGAGGCGGAGGCCGCGGGCGTACGGGCCACAGGCATCGGCTGTTTTTTCGACGACCCGGTGCATCAGTTGTTCGGCGTGAGAGGGATTGCCTGGCAATCCCTTTACCATTTCACGACGGGGGGGCCGGTGGAGGATACCCGGCTCACGACCGAACCGCCCTATGCAACCCGTGGCAGGTGACCCGCCGTCGCCCAGGCGCTGTGACGGGTCATACCCAGAGCCTTGGCGGAGGCGCATGACGAGTGACGAGTGGTTGGGTTAAGCCAGTTTTGTCGGTTAGGCCCGTTCACGGACAGAACGGACGCAACTGAACCACGTACTTAGCGGGAATCGTATGTACAAAATCAAAAAACGGCCTGCCAAAACCGACAAGCCGGCGGTCCTCTACAACATTGTGGAGGACTATACCGAGTTTGATCCCCCGGGCAATGTCACGGTCTGCGCCATGACCGACGCTGAGGATCTCGAAGCGCACGCCAAGGTCCTGTCGGAGAGTTACGACATCCCGCTTGAGGAGGTCATCCGGCTGCTCCGGGAAGGGGGAATTTACCTGTACCCTCAGAGCGGCGGGCTTCTCACCCGTGGGTTGTTTGCCTGTAAGGTGGATCCCGCCGGCCAGTCGCCCAAGCAGACCTGGCTGCTGGATCTTGTCCAATTTGCCGAGGCGGAACAGATGGTGCGATCCCAACGGTGCCCACTGAGTGAGGCGGCCGAGCGGGTGTTCCAGCGGACCCTTCCCCCGGAGCTCAAACGCCGGCTGGAGCAAAAGAATTTGGGGTTGGACTACGGCAAACTGGAACGGGCGGTGGCCAAGGGGGGCGATATCAAGTATATCGATTTCCGGAAAGACTGGTCTCCCCATTTCAAACGGCTTTGTATCATGCCAGACGGGCGGGTGGTTCCGACCGGAGGGCTTGAGGAGTTCGCCTCTCTCCACGGGATCACTCGGGTGCAGGCCAAGACCCTGGTTGAACAGGGCGGTATTTTGGAGGTAGGCGACGAGGTGCTGGCCTGCCAGATTGTCAATGGGCAGCCGACGGTCGCCCGCTTCGATAGCAGGCAGTATGGCAAGGCCAAGGCCCTGGTTGCTGAGAAGGGTCTCCATATCATGGACGCACTGAGTGAAGTCGGTCTCAGCGATCCGAAGATGATGCAGGCCCTGAACCGCTTGGAGCGAGGGATGTAATTGGCTCTTCAATTCCGCTCAATCGGACTGCTGTTCCTCGCGCTCGGCCTGCTGGGCTGTGCGGGACCCCGGCCGATTTTGTATCCCAATGCCCACCTGGAGACGGTCGGGCAAGAGGCCGCCGAACGCGACGTGGATGAATGCCGTGAGCTGGCCAAGGCAGCCGGGGCGACCCCGGCCTCCGGAAAGTCCGGCCAGGTGGCGGGGAGTACGGCGGTCGGGGCCGGCGTGGGAGCGGCGGCAGGGGCGGCCGGTGGGGCCGTGGTGGGCGCTGCTGC
>JBFFYZ010000223.1:0-4329 GCA_041568895.1 Nitrospiraceae bacterium | reverse complement strand
GTGACAAGCATGGTGTGGAAAGATTTAGTGAGCGGACGGAAATTTAACCTTTTTCTAAACATGGTTACCCTCGTGAGGTGGCATCCCGTTACCTCCTCGGCATTGGCACTTAAGTAACCCTCGATTCCATCCTGCTTGGCTAGTCAGATCGGGATGGTAGACCTTTTGTAATGGAATGGAAAAAAAGGAAACGAGCTGTGGTCAGGTCAAAAGACCCCGCGACCGGGAAGCTGGAAGGGATGGTAGGAGAAGTCGCTCGGTAGGTGACAGACGTTAACCGTGGCCTGAGCGGCCCAGACGAAGGGCTGTCTGGAGCCTCCGCGTAGCATTGGTACTCCCATGAAAGGCTACTCGGGCATACTTATTCTCAATGCCCCTCTTTTTGTTAGTCAAGAAAAAAGTTCGGTCAGGGAAATTTTTATCAGGAGCATTTACAAGCTGCGCAATTAAAGGCCCCGTCCTGCGTCTGTTTTTCTTTTATTTTTCAGGTGCTTTACTTCTGACCTGCCTGCGAGCCTCTTTACAAAGCTTGAGGCCACAAAGATAAAATTGCTATTGGGGCCTACCTGGTGGAAGCCAAGGAAGACCGGCCTATCCAACCAGGCTAGCTCCGTGCGAGGTCGTCCACTTTACTTCAATGGACAATCCCGCTGGACCCAATGTTGATGGATTTCCTCGGCATCGAAGGTCAGGCGGTATTCCACGCATCAGAACTCGGCCACCTCCAGGAGCAGGGGCCCGCTGACCCCGGTGAATCGATAGACCCACACCTTTTCAGCGTGTTAGGCTTCGACGGATGTGCCCCAGGACATGATGTCCCGGGAATGAGGGGATCAGCCGGTGGAGGCTCTGCATGGTGAATAGAACCGTCTGGCTCGGACGGATCCTGACCGTTGGGGCTGTCCTCGAAATTGGTGTAGGAGTGGGCCTTCTTGTTGACCCGTCTACTCTTGCCGTTCTCCTGCTCGGGTCCCCTTTGACGGGAGCCGGTTTGGTTGTGGCGCGCCTCGCGGGAGGGGGTTTGCTGGCTCTGGGCATCGCCTGCTGGTATGCGCGCGGCACGCCAACGACACCCGCGGGTCTGGGAGTCTCGCGCGCGTTCCTCGCGTACAACCTGGTCGCTTTCGCTGCGCTGGCCCTTGCCCTACCGCCGCTACCCGGCGGCCTGGCGGCATTGGGGGGCAGCGTTCTGCACGGCATCCTCGCGGCCGCATTGTTAACGGCCTTGCTCGGATCGGGTCGGGCTCACGCCGAACGATGACTTGGCGAGCATCGTTGGCAGCTGTGAAGCCTCATCGGGCCAAGAGGAAAAAGAGCCCCTGAGCCAGGAGACTCAGGGGCTCGAATGGTGGAGGTGGCGGGAATTGAACCCGCGTCCGAAGACCTTCAGCGCAACGGATCTACATGCTTAGCCGATCGTTTTGGTTTCGCAGCCGTCCACGCCCATCGGCCGGCTTAGAACAGCCGCTAGCCCAGTGCGTTCTCGTCCTCAGCCGCTGAGCACCAGCCTTGGACCAGCCTGCTGCATCGCGCCCCTTCCACCCCCGCAGGCCTCAGGTGGAGGAACGTCGCGGTCAATTAAGCCGCGAGTGCCAGTTCTTGGTTGGCAGTTGCTAGTTTCCCGAGGGTTTAACGAGACCCCGAGAGCTCGACATGCCCCGTTGACCTCTTGATCCCCGTCGAATCCTGTCACCCCCCTTTCTTGGTTAAAAGTCCTCTTTTTAATATACCCCATGATCGGCGGGGTTTCCAGGTTCCAAAGACATTGGACGTTACCAAGTGGGGGCAGGGGGACCCAAACGCGTACATCGACGAAGGAGCGGGGTGCCCGCCGAGAATTTGGCGGGAAGGAAAGCGGAAACTGACTGAGTCCGCGAAGGAATTTCCGAAGGCTTCCGCCCGGCAAATTCCGGAAGGGCCGCTCCGAGAGGCGCGGGAGCGGTGGGTCCCCTTGCCCCCATCTCTACACCCATTTCTTTCATCTGGCTCGGCGCGCCCCTTTCATCGCCCGCTCGACTTCCCGCCCCGCCTCCCGCTGCTTGATCGTCTCCCGCCGGTCATACTGCTTCTTGCCCCGCGCCAGCGCAATTTCCACCTTGGCCACGCCCCGCTGGGTGAAATAGATGCGCAGGGGCACCAGCGTGAGCCCCTTCTGCTGGGCCTTCCCCAGGAGCTTGTTAATCTCTTTCCGGTGCAGCAGCAGCTTCCGCGGCCGCAGCGGATCATGGTTCATGATGTTTCCGTGGCTGTACGGGTTGATGTGACAATTGTGTAGGATTACTTCACCACGATCGACGCTGGCATAGCTGTCCCGCAAATTCACCTTGCCCTCCCGCAAAGACTTGACCTCCGTCCCTTTCAACACGATCCCGGCCTCCAGCTTTTCCTCGATCGCGTAATCGTGGAAGGCCTTGCGGTTTGTGGCCACCGCTTTGTCGGTCTTCTCGTCTTTCTTGCCCTTGCCCGGCTTGGCCATGGCCCGCATCATAGCATGCAGTCTTATCCCCAGCCATCATCTCTAGGGCCATGAGGAGTACGGTGTACGCAGGCTTTCCAAAGCACATTGACAAGCCTTTGAGCCTCGCAGAGAATCTTCAAAGCTGTTCGCGGTCTGGAAAGTCAAGATAGTGAGGCGGGCCGATATATCAATACAAGCCAAAGGTGATTTATGACCATTGAGGTTGCTCGCGCGGTACTGGGGTGGTGCACGGTCATGAACTGGGGGTTGCTCCTCTGGTGGTTTTTGTTTTTCACGTTGGCCCATGACTGGCTCTATCGGTTTCATGGCAAATGGTTTACCTTGCCAACAGAGAGATTCGATGCCATTCACTACGCGGGGATGGCGTTGTTCAAGATCGGGATTTTCCTGTTCAATCTAGTGCCATATTTTGCCTTGCGGATCGTCGGCTAATACCAGACGGGTAGGAGGAACCCTGGATGCGCGCACTCGAAAGAGCCCGCCTCACTGAAGCGGCCGGTGGCCACCTTACGCTGTGGTTTTCAAATGCCAGTCCCCTTAGCAAGCTCCGCCTGTGGGCCCTGCTGCGCTTCCGCTTCGGCTTTCACCGCGAGAAGGGGCGAATCCTCGGTGCGGGGGAATCCATTGCCCCCGACTATGTGCGTGGCAACGTTCGGCTGCTTGCCGGAGCGGAAGAATCGGTCGGGTTTTATTTGTCGTCCACCAGTACTGAAGGCGATGTCTTCCTTCGCATGCTCGCCGGGCGGTTCGCCTAACCTCCTTATTTTTCTAGGCTGGGACGGACGGGATGGGACTCGAAGGGACCACGATGGCGGGTGTAAGGCATTAAAAGCTGAAAGGGTGCCGCGACCCCCTCCTCTAATCCGATGAGGCGAGCGGCCAACAGTACAGCTTTGATATCCCAACTGAGCCCAACGCATCATCGGTGGCCCTGAGCAGGCCCGCCCGTCGTCGGCCCCGCTAGTCTTCCCTCTTGACCCAACCTGCATCTCCGCCTACCATGCCGCCATGGCCCCCCATGGCTTCCTCACCTCCGTCGGCTCCATCCTCAAAGCGGTCGCCCACCGGTTTGGATTAGAAACCAAGCTCCTGGAACATCACCTCCGCGCCCACTGGCCGGCCATCGCCGGCGAGCGGATCGCCGCCCACAGCCGTCCCGATCAGATCCGGTTTAAAAAACTCTATCTGATCGTAGAGAACTCGGTCTGGCTCCATCAAATGACCTTTCTGAAGCCGGCCCTGCTGGAGAAGATCAACGAGGCGGCCGGGGATCGGCTCGTGAATGAACTCGTGGTGCGGGTGGGCGAAGTGGAACAAGTCAAAAGTGAAAACGAAAAAGGAAAAAGTGGGGAGCCGTTCGCTCCGGCTGACAGGAGGCCGGAAATGAGTCCGGAAGTCCTGGCCGAAGCCTCGGCCCATGCAGCCGCGGTTAGCGATCCCGACCTGCGGGACCGTCTGACGGCGGTGATGGCCCAGTCCCTGACGGCCGGCCCTGCTCGGGCAGGCGACCCAAACCGGCCGCCGGCTCAGGCTCCCGAGTAGCGTCCGGTCCATCCTCAAATGGCGCCTGCATCGGCGCGGTGATCGGCCCCTTGAACAGCTCCCGCGCAAAGGCCGCCGTCGCGGCAGTATCTTTCCCGGGCAAGATCGGCCCGATGCGTCCCTCCTCGCCCGACTCATCCAAGCGATAGAGGCCTCGCACCGCCTTCTCAAACGTCCGCTTCACCTCCGGGTCCTTGGTCGTCAGGTACTGGTGCAGCTTCTCGGGTTCGGCCCACGTAGCGGCCGTAAACACGTAGATGGCGATCCGCTGGTACCGGCCGCCCGGGTCATCGGGCGTCGTCGGCCGG
>JBFFYZ010000222.1:0-4359 GCA_041568895.1 Nitrospiraceae bacterium | reverse complement strand
TCCTTGTACCAGAGAGGATCACCCATAGGCCCCCAGTCGGCAAGTTGTCACGTCGTCACGTCTTCAAGCTACACAGGCGGTCCGACTCAAAGACTTTGCGACCCGGTTACTTCTCTAGAAGAAATAATCGAACTGTTGCTCTCGGCGCGTCCAGCGACGGACCGCGAAAATCGCGGCCGGTTCCACCTCGGGGTCCAGACGAAGGGGATAGACCTCGCCTTTGACCAGGTCCCGGTGGTCGGTGATCAGGTTGTGGAGTTGGTACGTTTCCTCCGGTCCGATGCCCAGCTCGCCGACGGGGATTCGCAGCCGGCACTCCTGGGCCTGAAAGGGGTTCAGGTTGACCGCCACGAGGACCGCGTTGCGTGTATCCATCGTCGCCTTGCCGTAAAAGAGGATGTGCTCGCTGTCAGCCTCGTAAAAGCGAAGATTTTCAAATTCGTGGAGGGCGGGATTCTCGCGGCGGATCTGGTTGAGCCGCGTGATGTAGGTGATGAGGTTCCCCGGGCGATCCCAGTCCCAGACCGTGATCTCATATTTTTCGGAATCGAGATACTCCTCCTTGCCGGGCAAGGCCCGGTTCTCGCACACCTCGTACCCGCTGTAGATGCCGTAGGACGGGGAGAGGGTCGCCGCCAGCACGACTCTGAACTTGAAGGCCGGCCGGCCGCCCTGTTGGAGGATCTCCGGCAGGATATCCGGGGTATTGGTGAAAAAGTTGGGCCGGAAGTATTCCTTCATCTCGCTCTGTGTGAGTTCGATGAGGTAATCGGTGAGCTCCTGCTTGAAATTCCGCCAGGTAAAGTAGGTGTAGGATTGGGTATATCCCGCCTTGGCCAGCACCCGCATCATCTTCGGCCTGGTGAACGCCTCCGAGAGAAACATGACCTCCGGGTGCTCTCGCTGCACCTCCCGGATCAGCCATTCCCAGAAGGCCACCGGTTTCGTGTGGGGGTTGTCCACCCGGAAGATTTTTACCCCGTGGCCGACCCAGAAAAGAATGACCCGCTTCATTTCCTCCCACAGGCCCCGCCAATCTTCGCAGTAAAAGTTCAGGTTGTAGATATCCTCATATTTCTTGGGAGGGTTTTCCGCGTATTTGATGGTGCCGTCTGGCCGCTTGTAGAACCACTCCGGATGGTTTTTCACATAGGGATGGTCGGGGGAGCAGTTGATGGCGAAATCCAGCGCGATCTCCATCCCGTGCTCCCGCACCGCTTGCTCGAACCGGTCGAAATCCTTGAGCGAGCCCAGGCCCGGTTCCACGGCGTCGTGTCCGCCCGTCTCGTTGCCGATGGCATAGGGGCTTCCGGGGTCCTTGGGACCGGCTTTGAGCGTGTTGTTGGGTCCCTTGCGGTTGGTGCGCCCGATCGGATGGATCGGAGTCAGATAGAGGACGTCGAATCCCATCTTTCTGATGGCCGGGAGGCGAGCCTCACAGTCCTTGAAGGTTGTACCCCGACCGGGCACGGTGCCCTGGGATCGAGGAAACATTTCATACCAGGCGCTGTACCTCGCCTTGAGTCGGTCCACGACGACGACCAGCTCCCGGTCATAGACCGAGAGCGCCCATCGCTCCTGGTGGTGAAACACGAGGGCGGCCAGATCCTCGCTCAGGGCCAATTCCACCTGGGCCGGTTGTGGAAGGGCGTCGGTCCACCGCGACAGGATTTCTTCCAGGCGCCCCTTGTCCGCCCCGCTGGCGCGGGACGCCGCGCGCTGGACGAACGCCTGTCCCTCCAACAGCTCGCTGCCGAGGTCCGTTTGGCTGTCGCGCTTCTTGGTCAGCTCCTGGCGCCAACTTTCGAAGGTGTTCACGTAGGCGGCGATCGTGTACAGGTAGCGGGTGTTGGCGGTGAGATCCACCTGCCCCGCCCACCGATCGTTTTCCACGTGTCGCATGGGAGTTTCGTGCCAGGCCGTCTCCCTGACGGTCCGATACTGCAGCACCGCGGCCAGGACATCGTGGCCTTCCTTGAAGATGTCGGCCGATACCTCCAGGCGATCGCCTACCTCCCGCTTGATCGGGTACCGGCCGCCGTCGATTTCGGGGGTTACTTTTTCGATGATGATGGTGCTGGGGAGTTGCTGTATCTGCCTCGTGCTCATGCTGTCGCTCCTCTATACCAAAAAGGTCACAAAAAATTGTCGCTCCTACGACCGACGCTCCGACATCCCATCGAGATCACGACCGGCCCATCAGGATCATCAGGGCCAGATAATCGCCCAGGTGCCTGGTGATCAGGAAATGCTGGCGGGCACGTTCCTTGGCCCGCCGGCCGAACTCTTCGGCGATGGCGGGGTTATTCAGGAGGTACCGCGTGTAAAATGCGGTGCCTTCCACGGAATTCACGGTGTACCCCGTCTGGCCGTAGGTCACCTGGAGGGTGATGCCGCCCGTCTCACCGCCGATCACCGGCTTCCCCTTCCACATCCCCTCCGCCACGGCGAGCCCAAAGCCCTCCCTGGTTGATTTCTGCAGGATGATGGACGCGCTCCGCTGCAGGGCGTTGATCTCCAGATCGGAATCAGGGTCAAGCAGGAGAAGGTGGATGTCCTCGTCCTGCCCAGCCAGATCCCGCACCTGGGCCAGCACCGCCTGGCTCTCCGGGTCTCCGGCCGGGTTGGCGCCCGCGATGACCAGGCGACAGTCGTGATGCGTCTTGACCAGCCGGTAGGCGGCGACCACCCCGACGGGATCCTTGAGCCGGTTGAAGCGTGAAACCTGGAGGAGAATCGGTTTATCGCGGGGAATCTGAAGCTTGGCCATGAGCTGGTCCAATTCCTCGGGAGCGAGCTCTCGGTTCTTCTCGCTCAGCGGATCAATGGAGGGCTGGATCAGAAACTGCGGCAAGGGCAGGGGCTGGGTGAATTGGGGAAGGGAAAAGACCGCGGCATCGTACTTGATCACATAGGGTCGAAGAAAGGCCCAGACTTTGCGTTGCGGCCGGGACATGTCGAGATGGCACCGCCAAATCCACCGTGAATCTGACGGGGCTCCTTCGATGAGGGCGAGTGGGTGGGGATCGTGGGTCATCACCACGTCCGCTTCCAGGTCCAGCGAGCCGGCATGAGTGCGGGTGGAGTCCACATAGGCCTCCAGCAGGGCGTCCGCGAGCTTCACGTCTTGACCGAGCAGACCCTCCTGGAGGCGTTGCGTGGCCTCGAGAAACGGTTCCGTCCCCTTCAGGATCTCCCATCGGGCCTGGATGCCCACCTCCAGCAGGAGGGGAATCAGGCTTTGGAGGATCTCCGCGACCACTCCCTCCCGCCTGCTGGAGGTGACGTGGAGCATGCGTTTGCCGCGGACCTGCTTGCTCAGCTTGAACAACAGGTCAATTTGGCCCGGTGGTGCGACTTCGCGATAGTCGGTCAGCTCTTTGGTCATTCGGCTCATGCTGTAATCTCCGGCCCCCGGCCCCGGACGACAGCGGGTCGGGGCAATGGGATCCCCGTCAAGCCCGACCTCGGGCGCCGTTCCCCAACGTGGCGTCCAACACTCCCAAGATCCGAGTGCGAATGCCCTCCAGGGTCAGGCCGAGGGGCTGAATGGCCGCCACCTGGCTCGCAACCTCCTTCAGGGCAAGGCCCGAGTCGGACTCGATCCATGCGACAAAGTCTCCCGTCTGCCGGCCTTTCCGCATTCTCGCTTCGCAGATGTGGTTGAACAGGGCTCCGCGGTCCACGGTGGCCAGGTGGTCTCGGAATTCCCTGAGGCTTGAGGCGCTCGTTTCGAGATCCACCTCGATGATCCGGGACCGAATGAATTCGAAGGGCTCCCCGTGGAGCATGCGCGGGACATTCCAGAGAGTCTTAAGATGGTCATCGATCGTGGTGGCGATGGCGGTCCGCAACGACTCGAGATCCCGAAATTCGAACGGGTCCAGCAGGCCCAGCCGTTCACCCAGCAGCCGGTCCCGCACGGAAAAGGTGGCCCAGGCCGCAAAATCGTTGGAGAACAGGGAAGGAATATGTTCCTGCCGGAGGTAATAGCTGTGGGTGTGAAAATAAATCGTGTCGAGCGGGGCTTCCTCGATCACCGTGAGCAGCTGTTGGACGTCCGCCGCCTTTCGTCCCAGCATTTCACGCAGCTCCAGGCAGCTGGCGAACAGGAACGGCGTGTTGGCCTTGAAATCCCCCATCAGTGCTCGTCCTTTTGAATGGCCGCTTTCGTAGCGTCCAATGCGGAGGACAGCCTGGAGGCCGTTCGCTTCAACGTCTGACGGGCGTCCTTGCCGATCGCTTCCAACGCCTCACGGGTCTCGGAGGCCACGTCGGACAGTTCCTCGCCCGCGACCTTGGCCCCTCTCGCCAGCCGACGCCGAAGCGTGTCGCCCCGCTCCGGAGCCATGAGCAAGG
>JBFFYZ010000221.1:0-4368 GCA_041568895.1 Nitrospiraceae bacterium | reverse complement strand
GTCCCGGAGGTGAAATTGGACGGTCTGCCCGACCTTGACCATGTCTCCAATCGCCATGCTCCCGGTTTCGCGATCTGCGCCGATAAGGTTTCGCACCAGGAAATCCCCCCGCTCGAACCGATCGCGGTGCTCGTCGATGACGATTCCCAGGTGTAAGGCCCGCGGTGCGATTTTCCGCTCGTCCAGGTCCAGGGAATCCACCGCGGCCTGCAGCTGTTCCAACGCCGGCGCCCCTCCGAGCTCGTGAATCACGTTTTTTTCGGCCTTGGTCACCAAGTACCGTTCGCCGATCGGGCGGCATCCTTGAGACACGACCGTTCGGACCCGCACCGGGCCGCTGACGGCGACCCCGACGAGGCCGTCCTCGAACACGTCGTCGTTGAGCAGGACCCGGTTTTCTCCGAGGTCATTGCCCCCTCCTACCAGGCCGCCGATGGCCGTGGCGCCGGGACAGCGGTCCTCCATCATGGCGAGCACTTCGTTGATCGGGGACGTATAGGGATCGGCCAGCAGGAAGAAGAACGGCGGTTCGGTTGCGGCGTCCAGTTCGTCGGGCCAGTCGATCAGAGCCACGCCGCTTTGGGCCTCCTCGAAAGAGAGCCGCAGCGGAATGAGGCGCACGCCCGGGAGGCGGGCTCCCCACAGCGTCACGGCGCCGGTCCCTTCGATTTCTTCCGCGCCGGCAATCACGCCCTCGCCCGAGCCGCCCAGGAGGAGCCGGGGGCCTCCGGATTCCCGGACCGCCGAGACCAGGGCATCCGCTTGTTCCGCGTAGTGGGATGAAAAAAAGAGGAAGGCCAGATCCGGCACATGGCCGCCCAACTCGGCCTTGATTGCTTCCCCCAGGGCCTGGCCCGCGATGCTCGGGTCGTGGTCACGGGAAAGAGCCGAGGCGAATTGCAACCCCGCCTGTAGCTGATTGGCCATGCGGCCAGTGTAGCAACCTGCGTTTGAGTTTGTCTATCGGGCCGGACGGCCGAAGGGCCCTTCTGAAGGCCCGTGGAGGGTCGGGAGAAACATCCAGGGTCGGTTAGTCGGTCAGGTTGGCGCGGTCCCCCCGCTCCGTATGAAGTTTCTTGTGATACCGCCACATGTAGGAGTGGTAATCGTCCAGTTGGGCGAGCAAATAGTGAAGCTCGGTGGGGTCTTCCGTTTCCAGCGCCCGGACCATACGATCCTTGAGGAATTCCGCAAAGGTCTTGGTCTTCTCCAACGCCGTCATCAATCGCATTCCGCCGCCAAGTTGATAATCACCCATGATGCCATTCGGAGGGCTACGCCCATCCGCCTTCATGCTGTCCGAGGCTGGAGCCTCCCCCGCCCAGACCACCGGGGCGGGGCCGGACTAAGAATAGCCAGGTCCTCCACGAGAAAGCAACTGGGCCAAGGCGCGCCTGTGGACCGGCGCGCGCTACCGGTCCAAGCCCAACAGCGTCTTGAGGCGGGACAAGGCAATCGCCTCGACGTGCCGTCCGTCCCTCCCCGTCACAGACGTGGCGGTGGTGAGCGCGTTCACAATGGCTTCTTCCGTTGCTTCCACCGTGGCGGTCAGCAGCGGATTGAGGTGGGTGTCGGCCAAGTGGGTCATGGTGAAGGTGGGGACCTCGGGATAGTGGGGGATGCGGTTCCCTGTCGAGAAGGCCAGCATAAAATCTCCGCTCCCGTGTCGGCCGGCGGTTCCGGTCCTCCCGACCCCGAGGGCGGCGCGTTTGGCCAGCCGCGTGAGTTGCCGGGAGTCGAGCGGCGCGTCCGTCGCGATGATGACGATGATGGAGCCTTCTCCCCCGGGCGCCGGGTCGCCCATGGCCCGGTCCTGCCCATACCGCTGCCCCACGGGAACCCCGGCAATGACCAACTCCGGTCTCCGGCCCTGATTGGCGTTGACCAGCACCCCGACGGTGTACCCGCCCTCGTCCTCAGGTAGACGCCGCGAGGCGGTCCCGATGCCGCCCTTGAACCCATAGGACACCATGCCTGTCCCGGCCCCGACGGAGCCTTCAGGGACCGGGCCGCTGCTGGCTCCCTGGAGAGCCGCGATCACGTCGGCTTCGGAGACGTGCCGGCCTTGGCTGTCGTTCAACCGGCTGTCGTCGCATTCCGCGACCACGGGGGTGAGGGTATCATCGGTGATCCCGATGCCGGGATATTGCTGGAGCATCCAGCTCATGACGCCGTTGGCCACGCGGGGGAGGTTGAGGGTGCTGGTGAGGGCGATTGGGTATTCCAGAAACCCCGATTCGGCGACCCAGGCCAGCCCCGTCATCTCCCCGGTTCCATTCAACACGAAGGCCCCAGCCGGCACTTTATGTTTCCACACGTCATCTCGGGGAATGACGACGGTCACGCCGGTCCGCACCGGACCCTTGCCCGGCACCAGCTTGCCGGCCCCGCGGATGAGAGTCACGTGCCCGACCTTCACCCCGGCGACGTCCGTGATCGCGTTGAGGGGTCCAGTCGGGTAGTGGCCGATGACGATCCCCAGGTCGCGTGCCCGTTGGCGCGCACTCTCCGGTGGGCCGGCGAGGCTCCCGCCCGCATGGGCCCCGCCTCCCACCCAACCGGGCAGGTCGGCCACCAGGGTGATGAAAGCCAGAACGAATAGGATCGGGTGGACGCCAAACCGCTTCAAGCTTCCGGGCCCTCTTTGCCGGTGTTTCCTCGCCATTTTAGGCGTCATCGCCGGCGAGGTTCCATCGCCAAGGTCTGATGGCACTTGGGGCAGTCCTCCAGGGCCGCCAGATCGATCAACCAGGAGCTGTGGGGGCGGCTGGCCACCATGTGCCAGACCAATTTGGCGTGGCAGTGGGGGCAGCGGACCGTCGCAACAAACCACAGAAAGGTGCCCACTCCCAGGACGAGGCCGGAGGCGGTCAGTCCCAAAAATTGCCCGCTCCCGAGGGCCATCCGGAAAAAGGCTAGGGTAAAACAGAGCACCGCGCCTCCGAACCCCGCCAGGGCAAGGTACAGCTTCCAGGCCTGCCCGCTGTCGATGATCCAGTTCGTGGCCACAGCCGCCTCTCCTGAGGTCTCCGCTGAACAATCAGACCGGGTTACGAAGCCGTTGAGGGACCGTGATTAGGCGCGATGAAATCCCAGATCTCCTGGGCGGACTCGGCATAATGGAACAGCCTGAGGTCCTCCGGGCTGATGAGACCCGCTTCCACCAGCATCGGCCAATTGATGAGCTTCTCCCAAAAGGCCTTGCCCACCAACACGACGGACACTCCCACGACCTTCTTCGTTTGCAAGAGGGTGAGGGTTTCAAAGAGCTCGTCCAGCGTCCCGAATCCTCCCGGAAAGGCGACGAGGGCTTTCGCCCGAAGGAGGAAATGCATCTTCCTCAGCGCGAAGTACCGGAATTGGAAACAGAGGGTCGGCGTAATGTAGGGATTGGGCTCCTGCTCATGAGGCAGGACAATGTTGAGTCCGATGGATTTAGCCCCGACGTCCGCGGCCCCACGGTTGGCCGCCTCCATCAGGCCCGGCCCTCCCCCCGTCACGATGACAAATTCGCAGCCGTTGCCGGCCTGGCAGGCAGACGACACCAGGCGGGCGAATTCACGGGCGAGGTCGTAGTAGGGCGCGAGCTCCACTTGTCGGCGGGCGACCGCCACGGCTCGCTGGATGCCCGCATCCTGCGGGTTCCGGGCCAAGCGGGCCTCTGCGGCCGCCAATCGGGCGGTGGCTTTGGGGGGTTCGGTCAAGCGCGAGCTACCGAAGACCACGATGGTGGACCGTATGCCCTGTTCCTGCTGGATCAGTTCCGGCTTGAGGAGTTCAAGCTGCAACCGCACGGGCCGGAGGTCGTCCCGTGTGAGGAAGTCCACGTCTTGGTCCGCTCGTCGGTACGAGGGAGACCGGCGAATGCGGTCGAGCAGCTCGTCTCGGTCACCCGGTTGGTCGGTCATGGCGAGCCATTATAGCGGGGCGGCGGGATCGCCACAACGACCGCGGGTGGGTCAATAGACGCTCCCGGGATCGTCGAGGGGGTCCTCCGAGGAGGAAGGGGCGGAGGGATCGAAGGGCCAGGCCCGATATTGGGAGGCCTCCACATGGTGGGCGAACGCGTGGCGCTGCACGACCCAGTCGGCATCCAGCACCACCAGAAATTCATCGGTACCCACTCCTCCGCCGGCCAGCACCATATCATCGGGCACCCCAGGGGGAACGAAGAACTTCCACGCGTACCCGAAGTTCACCCGGAAGTATTTGAGGTCGCGAAAGCGATAGCGGGCCACGGCCCCCAGGGGGGAGTCTGAGATCTCGTCGGGGGCTCCGAGCTTTTCGACGATCGTCCGAAAGGTCGTCTGGCCGGGCACGATGAACGCCACGTCCTCTGGTTTGACGACATCGTTGATACTGACTCGC
>JBFFYZ010000220.1:0-4384 GCA_041568895.1 Nitrospiraceae bacterium | reverse complement strand
GGCCTATGCCGTGATCATTGCCGACCGGCTCAACCGGGCGATCGTGGCCCTCCTCGGCGCGGCCCTGGTCATCGGGACCGGCGTCCTGACGCAGGAGCAGGCCATCCAGGGCGTGGACTTCAACACCATCGGGCTCTTGACGGGCATGATGGTGTTGGTGGCGATCACCCAGAAGAGCGGGGTGTTTCAGTTTCTGGCGATCAAGGCGGCCAAGGTGGTCAAGGGGAGTCCCTGGGGCATCCTGGTCATGCTCTCCGTCGTGACCGCAGTGCTCTCGGCCCTGCTGGACAACGTGACGACTGTGTTGCTGGTGGCGCCCGTGACCCTCCTCATCGCGGATGAGCTGCGAATTAACCCGTACCCATTGCTGTTCGCCGAGATCAACGCCTCCAATACGGGGGGGACCGCGACCCTTATCGGCGATCCGCCGAACATCATGATCGGGTCGGCCACCGACCTGACGTTCAATCAGTTCCTCCTGAATTTGGCCCCCCTGTCGGTGGTGGCCTTCAGCGTGACCCTGATTCCCCTGTGGTTCATTTACGGCCGGCACCTCGGCGCCTCCCAGGAGGCCAAAAAAAGGATCATGGCCTTCAATGAGTACGAGGCCATCACCGACTTCCGGCTGCTCAAGCAATGCCTGGTCGTGTTCGGTCTGGTCATCCTGGGCTTCGTGCTCGCGCATCCGCTGCACCTGGAGCCGGCGACCATCGCCCTGGCCGGAGCCGCCCTCCTGCTGCTGCTGGTCACGCTCAAGGTGGATCGCGAGGAGGCGACCCACAAGGTGCACGAGTTCTTCGGCCACGTGGAATGGGTGACCATCTTCTTCTTTGTCGGCCTGTTCATCATCGTGGCCGGGGTGGAGCATGCGGGCCTGTTGAAGATCTTCGCGCAAGGCACGCTGGCTCTCACGGCCGGGGATTTCACCGTGACCGCCCTGGCGATCCTCTGGGTGTCGGCGGTGCTCTCGGCCATCGTGGACAACATCCCCTTCGTCGCCACGATGATCCCGATGATCAAAGACATGCTGCCGGTCTTTCAGGAGGCGGGGATCCCCGCCGATCAACTGATCGGGATGTGGTGGGCCCTGGCCGCCGGGGCCTGTCTGGGCGGAAACGGCTCCCTCATCGGGGCCTCGGCCAACCTCATCGTGGCGGGAATCGCGGAGCGGAACGGCGTGCCGATCCGGTTCCTGCCGTTTCTGAAAGTGGCGTTCCCGATCATGCTCTTGCAGGTCATGCTGGCGGCCGTCTACGTGTGGTGGCGGTACCTATGAGAGCGCGCGAGGTCATGACGACGGAGCCGCGAACCGTCTCTCCGGATCAGCCGGTCGGGGAGGTGTTGCGAGAATTGGGGCACGCGCACTTACAAGCCTTTCCCGTCGTGGATGCCGCCGGAAAACTCTGCGGGTTGCTCTCCATCCTGGCCGTTCTGCGTCACGTGTTGCCGTCCTACATCGTTAAGGGTGATTTGCCGGATGTCCGGTTCGCCCCGGACTTGAATCAGGTGCAGGAACGGTTGGCGGGGCTTCGGGAACAGGCGGTGTCGGCCGTCATGGATCGGGACGTGCCGAGCGTACGGCCCGACACTCCCTTGTTGGAGTGCGGCGCGTTGGCCCTCAATGAGCCGAGGATGCCCCACCTGCTGCCCGTTGTGGAGGCGGACGGCCGGCTCGTCGGGGTGATCGCGCCGTGGGATCTGGTGAAGCAAATCTCCGCCGCCTCGACTCCACCTCAGAGCCAACCACCGCCATGAACGAGGCCCCCGCCCACGTGGTCTTTGGCTGGTCCCCGCTCCTCGTCGCCACCGCTATTTTCGTCATAGCCTACGTCGTGATCATGGTGGACCGGATCAACCGGGCCATCGTGGCCTTGCTAGGCGCGGGCCTGGTGATCGGTACGGGAGTGCTGACCCAAGAGCAGGCAATCCGTGCCGTGGACTTCAACACCATCGGGCTCTTGACAGGCATGATGGTGTTGGTGGCGATCACCCAAAAAAGCGGGGTGTTTCAGTTTCTGGCGATCAAGGCGGCCAAGGTCGCGAAGGGGAATCCCTGGGGCATTCTGGTCATGCTCTCCGCCATTACCGCCCTGCTCTCGGCGCTCCTGGACAACGTGACGACCGTGCTGCTGGTCGCGCCGGTCACCCTCCTGATCGCCGACGAGCTGCGGATCACGCCCTATCCGTTGCTGTTTGCCGAGATCAACGCCTCCAACACGGGCGGCACCGCGACCCTCATCGGCGACCCACCGAACATCATGATCGGCTCGGCCACGGGACTCACCTTCAATCAGTTCGTCTTTCACCTGGCGCCCTTGTCGGTGGCGGCCTTCGGAATCACCCTGATCCCCCTCTGGTTCCTGTATGGACGCCACCTGCGCGGGACACCGGAGGCCAAGTCCCGCCTGCTGGCGTTCAATGAGTATGAGGCGATTACCGACCTGCGGCTGCTCCGGCAATGCCTGGCGGTGTTTGGCCTCGTCATCCTGGGATTCGTGACCGCCCACCCCCTCGGGTTGGAGCCGGCGACGATCGCCCTGACCGGAGGAGCCCTGCTGCTTCTTCTCGTGACCACCAGCCTGGACCGCGAAGAGGCCACGCACCGGGTGCACGAGTTTTTCACCAGCGTGGAATGGGTGACCATTTTCTTTTTTGTGGGCCTGTTTATCATCGTCGGGGGGGTGGAGCACGCCGGGCTGTTGCAGCGGTTGGCCGAATGGACTCTCAGCCTCACTGGCGGGGATTTTGCGGTGACGACGATGGCCGTGCTGTGGGTTTCGGCCGTCCTTTCGGCGGTCGTGGACAATATCCCGTTCGTCGCCACCATGATCCCGATGATCCAGGGGATGGTACCGGTGTTCGAGCAGGCCGGCCTGTCTCCGGATCAGGTGACGGGGATCTGGTGGGCCTTGGCCGCCGGCGCCTGCCTGGGCGGCAACGGTTCCCTCATCGGGGCGTCGGCGAACCTGGTTGTGGCGGGGATTGCGGAACGAAACGGGGTCACCATCCGGTTCCTGCCGTTCCTGAAGATTGCGTTCCCGATTATGCTCTTGCAGGTCGTGGTGGCAGCGGGGTATGTCTGGTGGCGCTACCTATGAGGGCGCGGGATGTCATGACGACGCAGGTCCGGGCCGTGCTACCGGATAGGCCGGTGGGGGATGTGGTGCGGGAGTTGGCCGAGGCGCACCTGCAGGCGATTCCGGTCGTGGATGCCCAAGGGAAGCTGCGCGGGCTGCTGTCGATTCTGGCCATTCTGCGCCAGGTTTTGCCCTCGTATATTGTGAAGGGAGATCTGCCGGATGTCCGGTTTGCCCCGGATTTGAATCAGGTGTTGGAACGGCTGGGAGAATTGCGGGAGCAGCCGGTATCGGCGGTCATGGACCAGGACCCCGCGACGGTCAGACCGGAGACGCCGCTCATGGAATGCGGGGCCTTGATCTTCAACGCCCCCAAATCACCCCATTTATTGCCCGTGGTGGAAGCGGACGGCCGACTGGTCGGGGTCGTCGCGCCATGGGACTTGATCAAAGAAATTTCCCCTCCTTCCGCCAATCCCTGACTCCTCAGACAGTCACAGGTTTCTTTGCTTCAGTGACATTCCGTCGGGCAGAAGAACACGAGATAGATGAAGATGGCGAGCCCCAGCATAATGGCTCCAAACAGCCACCACTGCGCTTGTGTCATCCTCTTCTCCACGGCACCTCCTCGGTTTCTCGGCCTGCTCCTCGGTGAGTTCATATGAGGAGCCTATTCAATTAGTAAAAATGAGCAAGAGCAGTGCCAGTCAGAAGCGCTGAATGGTGAACGCTGAATGATGAATGGGTTAGGGAAGAATCCTCTATTCAGCGTTCTGCATTCATCGTTCCACATTGCTGCTATGTAGCCTTCCGCTACAGCCAACCAGAACCGGACTGTAGCAGGACTCCCCCCCCGCTTCTCGTTCAGCAGGACGGGGTCCGGCAGGTTCCCCTCAGCAAGGCCTGAAAGGCCTGGTTCTCCAGCCCCTTAGCCGAGCGCTCCTGGTTTCTCCCGTATGGCATTGGTCTTGCTCAATTTTAGGACTGAATATCGTGTGAGGTAGGGGAATGACGACCGACGTACGAAAACTGTGTGTCATGTGTGCCTGGCGGGGAACCTGTCAGATCAAGTACAGCATGCCCGGGGGAGTGGCCACCCACTGTGTCGAGTACACACGGGACATTACCCTCCGAGAGCCGGAAGAGGAGGTCCGTAAACGGAACATCCTCCTGGTCGGAGCCGGGGAGATCGGGAAGACCACGTTGGTCAAGCGGCTCCTGGAGTCAGGCGGGGTCCGTGCCGCCGGATACTACAGTCAACGGGTCAAGGAAGGGTTTTTTGGCTCCGCGACCCAGCTTTTTTTGCT
>JBFFYZ010000219.1:0-4391 GCA_041568895.1 Nitrospiraceae bacterium | reverse complement strand
CGGCCCGGACCCGATGCGTTCGACCCCGGCCGGGAAGTCGCTTTCGTCGAATAACTGGTGCAGGCCATTCCGGGACATAAATAAATGGAGGCGGTTCAGGTCACGGTGCTCACTGATGGCCATTTCCGTCCGGTAACCGCCCTTGCGCAGGACCGAGGGAAGACACAGATAGTCATGGGTGTACCGCGTTTTCATCGCGGCGGTTCCCTGGCGGGGGTAGTAAGAACAGTAGGAGGAAAACAATCCTCGCGCCGTCTGCACCCCATTGGTAAAAAAATGCTCGAAATAAATGCTGTCTGTTCGTAGGCGGTCCAGAAAAGGTGTCACGCGGATACCTCGAACACTCGCATTTAAAAACCGACGATCCAGCGCTTCGACAAGTATCAGAATGACGTTCTTGGGCCCGTCAAAATGCACCCCTTCGGAAGAGACTCCGCCCCGAACCAGCGGGTATCGAGAATCTGGAAACACCGCCCCCTGTCCCAGTAAGCCTTGAGCGATCACGACGGCCTCCTCCAGTGGCATCGTATGGACCCCCCGAGGCTCCCTCTCCTTCATCCGGGAATCCAGCATGGCTCGGAGAGCCTCACTCGCGTAGAGGATGGGGTTCTGCGCAAGGGTATAGTACTCGGCATGGCTGATGTGAACCGTCCGAATCGCATAGGGACCTTGGGGGTGAAACCCCACAACCCCCGCCGCCAATCCAAATACCAGGACGGCGTTGGTTTTTCCGGGAGCCCCCACCGTCCAACGTTGTAACGCCGGCCCGATGGCTCGGCTGAACCAGAGCCACCACGCCAGAATCACGATTCCTTGAAGGAGGTAAAATCCGACCAGCCTGAGTCCCCATTTTTGGACATCCTGGACCTCGGCATTGGTCTGCTGGGCAGCCTGGGAACTGGCGACACCGGTTTCCAGAGCCTGGACGATCAGGTCATCCACATATTCAAAGAAGACAAAATTCAAGTGCTGCTGGTTAAAGTGGTAATACCCCATATCCACGGTCAGCAGAATCAAAATCAGCAACCCGATGAAGCCCGACGAGCACAGAAGAGCCCGTCGATATACAATTCCACGCTCCACAGTCCTTCCCCGCCATGTTATGCCCGTGGACCACAGCAGCCCGAATCCCCCGGCCAGGATAGCAGCGAGTATCACGCCAATGGTCGCCGTGATCAAATCTGCCTGCAATCCGGTCAGGAGCGTCTTCATCAGGATGCCCCAAGGGGGTACCTCACGCGCCAGGGCTTCCGGCAATAGGAAGAGCCGTTGGGTTTGTTGGATCAACAGAAACAGAATCCACCAAAACACAAGGAGGCGGCGGAGCGACCAGTTGGATAGGTCAGGCCAAGCTGTCATTCGCCACCCACTTCCTCATAGACTTTTTCGAGACGGTCCAGCATGCGGTCCAGCGAATAGTGGCTCTCGATCAAGGAATGCCCGCGGGCGCCGAGGGAACGACGCAGGTCCTGGTCATCCAACAGGATTTCGATCCGATCGGCTAAGGCCGCGGCATTTTTCGGAGGCACCATAAATCCGGTCTCCCCGTCTTGAATCACGTCGGGGATGGATCCGACCGTCGTGGAAACCACGGCCAGCCCGAGGGCTAAAGCTTGCATCAGGACCTGCGGAATGGTGTCCCCTTCCACGGAGGGAATGACAAAGATGTCCAGCGAGCGGAAGACATCCAGGAGGTCCTCCCGAAAGCCGAGCATTTTCACCTGTTCGGTTAATCCCAACTCAGTAATCCTGGCGCGAATCGAAGACTCTTCGGGCCCTTCACCCACGATGACGAAGGTGACGTTCTTGGCCCGGGGCAGGAGGAGCGAGGCGGCCTCGATAAAATATTCGTGCCCTTTATAAGTGCGGAGGTAGGAAATCAGTCCAACCAGCCGGTGATCCGAAGGAAGCCCCAGTTCTACTCGCAGGTTCTGCCGCGGTGGAGCCGGCTTAAATTCGTCAAGGTCTATGCCGATTGGGAAGGCTATGACGCGGCTGGGTTCCAGCCCATCCCGCTCAACCATGGCCCTTCTGGTCGTCTCGCCCCCGGTCACGATGACGCGATCCACCAAGTGCCGATAAAGCAGTCGCGTGGTCAGGTTTTTATTTAAAGGAGTGGAAATGTGCCGGGTTCGCACCACCTTGGGAGACACCCTGACGAGCCTGGCGGCCAAGGTTCCGATCCAGCTGTCCCGGGAGCTGTTCAGGTGGAGTACCTGGGGGATGTCCCGGCGCATGATGCTCCTGAATGCCAGAATGGCCGAGGGATACTTTAGGCGGCGCATGGGCACAGCCTCCACCGGCAACCCCATCCGATTGGCCTTTTCCCAAATGGGACTACCCGGTTCCAGAATCAGCCGAACCTGATGGCCACGCTTCAGTAACCCCCTGGCATGCAGCAGCACAGCCAGCTCCTGACCACCCATTGTGGTGGACGATTCCGTCATCAGAATCTTCACAAGCGCGGTCCTCCCAGGTGAGCCTGGAGAGAATTGGGTCGAGAGCCTGACTGTAACAGGATCTGGCCTCGGACCGTCTCATAGACTGTCTGGGGGGAAATACCCACCAGGCACTCCAAAGGGACCTGGTTTCGGCAGACCCGGCTGAAGCAAGGGCTGCAGGGGATCTGGTGCCTGAGCACTTGGTGCCCGGCACCGTAAGGCCCGGTTCGGAGGGGACTGGTCGGCCCAAACAGCGCCACCACCGGGGTTCCCACGGCCGCTGCTACGTGCATAGGGCCGGAGTCATTGGTCAGCAACAGTCTGGCCGACCCCAAAAGCGCCGGCAGCAATCCCGGTGTGGTGACCCCGATGAGGTCCGGAAGATCATGCCGCACTTGGGTCTTGACCGCTTGAGCCACCTCCTGCTCATCCGGGGCACCGATCAGGATTGGTGTTCCAAGCCTGGCCTCATAAATTCGATTGAGGACCTCGGCAAAGAATTCTGGGGGCCACCGCTTCGTCGGCCACCTGGCCGATACGCTGACCGCGATCCAGGGGTCCCCCGGGTTCAAGCCATGTCGCCCGAGCAGTTCGGTGACAGTTTTTTCATCGGCAGGAAAAGGTCGGAGTTTAAACTGCGGCGCAGGCATAGAATCCTGTGTTGATGCAGCTCCCGTCCCCAGAGCCCTGGCGACCAAACGATACCGATCCACGGCATGCATATCCGGAGTGGGAACCGGCACGCGGTGGGTATAGAAGAACGGGCTTCCTTCCCGGCCATTGGCAAATCCCACCCTCAGAGGGCAACCGGACAGCCAGGCGATCACTCCGCTTCGAAGCAACCCCTGGAGGTCCAGGACCAAGTCAAAACCGGCTGCCCGGATCCTGGGCACTATGGCGGCCCATCCCGAGAACCCAGGCTCTACGGGCCAGACTTCATCAAGACCCTCTGCCCGCTCAACCAGTTCTGCCCATTGCCGCTTGACCAGCCAGGCAATGCGGGCCCGCGGAAACCGGTCACGCAAACAGGCTAAGGTCGGCAGGGCGTGTACGATGTCCCCCAACGAACTGGGTTTGATCAGCAAAATTCGACGATAGTCTGCCATCTCAGAAGCTCTCTGCCCTCGGCAATCGGCTTTTAGCGAAGAGGATCGAGTGGGGCTCAACGGACTGTTTTCTCCTCCGGCCTGACGGCTGAACACTGACGGCTGGCCGCATCGGCCAGAATCCACGACACCGCCTCAGCCAGGCTTTGAGCGACCCGATCCGGAGAACACCCCTCCGCCTGGATTGAACCCAGTGCCTCCGGTGTTGTTTGCCCCGTCGTGACCAGAACACTTCGGGCACCTATTTGCCGGGCGAGCCCGACATCCCGAGCCTGATCTCCCACGACATAGGAACGGGATAAATCTACCCCGAGCTCCGCTACCGACTGCTCGATCAAGCCGGTTTTCGGCTTCCGGCAGAGGCATCCCTCGTCGGGGTGATGCGGGCAATAGTAAATCTTATCAAGGCATGCCCCACCCTGCTCCAGCAAAGCGGACAACCGTCCATGAATGGCAGCAAGGGTTTCCAGAGAAAATAACCCCCTGCCCACGCCTGACTGGTTCGTGACCAATACCACTTTGGCTCCGGCTCGGTTCAGACGAGAGATGGCTTCCACCGCTCCCGGAAACAGCTCCAGCGCGTCCGGAGTCTTGACATAACCGGTATCCCTGTTGATGGTGCCGTCCCGATCCAAAAAGACAGTCACGCCTTCCAGGGGAAATGAGTGGGGGACTCCCTCCCCACCGCCACCGCTCTTTTCTGGCCCGAGTTGGCGTGGACCCGTCTCAATTTTTTCTACAAGCTGCAGGCTGGCCTCTACCACAGCCTCTACAGACACCCCTGTCATGCAGCGATGATCGATCGGACATTCCCGCAGCAGACAGGGAGAACATTCCACCGGAT
>JBFFYZ010000218.1:0-4397 GCA_041568895.1 Nitrospiraceae bacterium | reverse complement strand
GGGCCCCTCGGCACCACCCTGATCCTCGGGTACGTCCTGGTGGTGTTCCTGGCCGCCTTTGGGGGGCCCGCCCTGCTCCTGGGCCAATGGAGCGTCGGCGCCGTCACCCAGGGCCTGGTCGATTCCCGGTTTTTGGGTTTCGCCTGGAACAGCGTCCTGTTGTCCGGCTCGGCTGCCACCCTGGCCGTGATCATCGGGACCCCCCTGGTCTACCTGGCCACCCGGTGGCCGTCGCGGGTCAATGTTCTCTGCCTTCAGGCCGCGTACACCGGCTATGTCATGCCGGGACCGGTGGGTGCATTGGCCCTCTTACTCCTCTGCTCCCAGCTGACTCCCTTCTGGATGGGAACGTCGGCCATCCTGATCGTCGCGTATATCGTGCACTTTTTACCCGCGGGCCTGCAGACCATGGAACCGGCGCTTCAGCAAATCACACCCAACCTGGAGGAGGCCGCCAGGAGCCTGGGGTTCGGCCCGCTTCGGTTTCTCAGAACGATCACCTTGCCGCTGGTGCGAAGCGGATTCGTCGCGGCCTGGGTGCTGATGTTTCTCCAGAGCATGAAGGAGCTTCCGGCCACTCTGCTGCTCCGCCCGGTGGGTTTCGACACCTTGGCCGTCCGGGTCTGGCTGGAAGCCAGCGAGGAATATTATCAACTGGCGGCTCCTTCTGCCCTGTTGATCGTGGTCATGACCTTGCCGGCCCTTCTCCTGTTGGTGTCCAAAGATTGGCGGGCCGCCTAGGAAAACCGTGAGGAGTCAGGCGTGAGGCGGTGAGTATGGGGGCAGAGGTTTGGGCGAGGTTTGGAATTGAAAAGAACCATGACCTCAGCATTTAATCCTTAGTTTTGAGAGAACCATGTTTCATACCGACCACTATCAGGGGCTCGATAAACCTGCGCTGACGGTCCCGCACGAATCGGCGTCCCATGAGAACGTGCTGGAGCTTCGTCAGGTCACCTGCGCCTACGAACCCGGGCGGCCGGCCATCGCCGAGGTCTCCTTCTGCTTACACCGGGGCGAGATCCTGTGTCTCCTGGGCCCTTCCGGGTGCGGCAAAACCACCACTCTTCGGGCCATCGCGGGGTTCGAGCCGGTGGGGGCCGGGGAGGTCTTGTTGGAGGGGAACGTGGTGTCCTCCCCTACCCACCTTATTCCGGCCGAACAAAGGCGGGTCGGCATGGTCTTCCAGGAATACGCCCTCTTTCCCCACCTCCGGGTGACCGAGAACATCGCCTTCGGGCTCCAGCATCTCCCGCCGTCGCCGAGAAAGGCGCGGGTGGAGACCTTGTTGGTCATGGTGGGATTGAACGGCCTGGAACGCCGTTATCCCCATGAACTGTCGGGAGGCCAGCAGCAACGCGTCGCCCTGGCGCGGGCCTTGGCGCCGCACCCTGTGGTCCTGCTCCTCGACGAGCCTTTTAGCAACCTGGACCCCGACATGGCCGGCAAGATGCGCCAGGACCTGCACGACCTCCTCAAGCGCACGAACACGTCCGCCATCCTCGTCACCCACGACCACGAGGAGGCGTTTGCCATGGCTGATCGAATCGCGGTGTTGAACAACGGACGCCTGGAACAGTTCAATACCCCGGAAACCATCTACCATACGCCGTCCACACCCTTCGTCGCGGAGTTCGTAGGTCAGGCCGACTTCATTCCGGGCACGATCCAGAACGGGAAGGTGGCGACCGAAATTGGAGAGTTTCCGAACCAAGGCGGGTACCGCGGAGGCCCCAAGGTCGTGGTCATGATCCGCCCGGATGACGTGCACATCGTCCCGTCCGAGCACTGCCCTGCAAGGATCCTGGCCCGACAATTCCGGGGCTCGGAAAACCTGTACACCATCGGGCTCCCCTCAGGACACGTGGTGCACAGCAGCGAGCATTCCACGAACATGTACCCCGTCGGGACGCCGGTGGAGCTGCAGATCACCGCGACCCATACCGTGCTCTTTGAACGACCCAGTGAAGAGCCTCCCTTATAAGGCCATCGTGACAAGCGTCCGCCCTACAGGTAGGTCTCGTCCTGGGCAAGCCAGGCTCCCCCCCCTCCTGCTGCTCCTCCTCCTGTGCGGTCCCTTCAGTCTAGGACTCCTCACGGACCGAGCGCTCGCCGCGGAGAAGGCCGAACCGTCCGTGGCCGCCTTGCTCACGGATGCGCAAGGGATCGAGACGGAAGTCACGCATCTGTTGTTTTACTGGGAGGAAAAGGTCAGTGAGACCGCCTTTGTGCCCCACGAGCTGCGGTACGTGCCGATGAAACGCGGGAATGCCACCGTCAACGTCAAATTCGAGACCATCAAGCTGCTCGAGGCCCTGCCCGCTTCGTCCGGTCAGGCAAGCCCGATCTTTTCGATTACGTTGCAGAACGGAAAGACCGGGCAGTTCGCCCTCGCCATCAACGGCAGCTTTAAGGGAACGTCCGACTTCGGGGAGGTGGTCTTACCGGCGGTCAGTCTGAAGAAGATCGTGTTTAAGTAACGGGTGTTCTGGCAGGATTCCCCTCAACCGGCTTCTCGATACCCGCACTCTTCGTTCCGGCACTGGACGCTCGGTCCGGCCTGCCGGCTCGATTTCTCGACCAAAAAGGGCGCCTGACAGCTTGGGCAGGGCTTATTGACGGGGCGATCCCAGAGCGCGAACTCGCACTGGGGGTAGCGGCCGCAGGAATAGAACGGTCGACCTTTTTTGGTCCGTTTCTGGACCAGGTCCCCCCCGCATCCCGGCAGGGGGCATTTGACCCCCACGGCCAGCGGTTTGGTCGTCTTGCATTTTGGATAGGCGGAGCAGGCCAGGAACTTCCCGAACCGGCCGGTTTTGACCACCATGGGGCTGCTGCACTTTTCGCATTTCTCCTCGGTTATTTCGGCCGGCCGTTCGACGACGCGAACCTCCCCGGTCTCACTCTTGGTGAACTCCTTCGTATTCTTGCAGTCCGGGTAGCCCGGGCAGGCCAGGAAATGGCCGTGGCGTCCCCATTTGATGACCATCTTCCGCCCGCATTTCTCGCAGGAGATGTCGGTCGGCTCCTCCTTACCCTTCAGCCCCTCCATCTTGTGCTCGGCTTCGCCGAGATCCTTCATGAAGGGAGTATAAAATTCGCGCACCGTCTCAACCCAGTTCTTCTCACCCTCCTCGATTTCGTCCAGCTCTTCCTCCATCCGGGCCGTAAACTGAATGTCGAACACGTCCGGAAAGTGCTGAACCAGACGCTCGTTAACCATGACCCCGAGTTCCGTGGGCTTGAACCGCGCCTCTTCCTTCTGGACGTAATGTCGGTCCTGGATGGTCGAGATAATCGAGGCATAAGTGGAGGGCCGGCCGATGCCTTTATCTTCCAGTTCCTTGATCAACAGGGCTTCGTTGTAACGGGGCGGCGGCTGGGTGAAATGCTGCTTGGATTGGAGCCCTTGGCCTTCACCCTCAACGAGGGTCAGCCGCTCCCCTTCCGCCAGGGCCGGTAACTGCTTGCCCTCTTCCGCTTCTGCCTCTTGTGCCGCCTTCCCGGGAGCAGCCGCAGGCTGGTCGGCCGTTTCCTTGCTTTCCGAATACAACACCGTATAGCCCGGAAACTTCACCACGGTCCCCGTGGCCCGGAACAGATGCCCAGCGGCCTTGATGTCCACCCGGGTCGCCTCCAGAATCGCGGGGGTCATCTGGGAGGATAGGTATCGGTTCCAGATCAGCTTGTAGAGCAGGTTTTGATCCCGATCCATGTAGGCTTTGACGGAATCGGGATCCCGCGCCACGGAGGTCGGCCGGATGGCCTCGTGCGCCTCCTGAGCGGCTTTCTGGGTTTTATAGACATTGGGCGTCTCGGGCAGATACTCCTGGCTGAACCGCTCCAAAATGAAGTTCCTGGCCTCGGCTTGGGCCTCCCCCGCGATGCGGGTCGAATCGGTCCGCATGTAGGTAATCAGGCCGACGGGACCTTCCTTGCCCAACTCGATGCCCTCGTACAGTTGCTGGGCGAGGGTCATCGTCTTTTTGGGGGAGAATCGGAGCTTGCGGGCCGCCTCCTGTTGGAGCCGGCTGGTGATAAAGGGCGGGAGCGGATTGCGGCGCTTTTCTTTCTTCTCAATGGCCGCAACCTCGTATGAGGCCCCCTGCAAGGCCGCAAGGACCCGATCCGCTTCCCCGCGGGTCCTGATGGTGGCCTCCTGATTATTGATCTCCTGCAGGCGGGCTTCGAAGGGAGGGGGATTGTGTCCGCGCAGCGTGGCCGAGATCGTCCAATACTCTTCCGGACGGAAGGCTTCCCGCTCCTTTTCCCGCTCGCAGATGAGCCGGACCGTGACGGACTGCACTCTGCCGGCGCTCAAGCGCCGCTGGACTTTCTCCCACAAGAGGGGGCTCAACTTGTAGCCGACGATGCGGTCAAGTACCCGTCGCGCCTGT
>JBFFYZ010000217.1:0-4405 GCA_041568895.1 Nitrospiraceae bacterium | reverse complement strand
TTTCGTAAGCAAGCTATTCTTCAGGAGCATTTCAAGGGCCATCAGGAACCGGTCAAAATTTGAGCATAAAGATGGCCAAAGAATTGGCGAAATTTGGCCAAAGATGTACACAAAACACTGGTTACGTTATTGCCCAGGCTCGGGTTCCTCGCCGGCGCCAGAGGAATCTTGTCTGGTGATGCCAAGGGTGTCCATGCGGTACTTCAACATGCGCCGGCTGATGCCCAAGAGGTTGGCGGCATGCGTCTGGACGTAGTCGGTGCGTTTGAGCGCGTCCAAAATGATCTCCTTTTCGAATTCCAGAACCGCTTTTTCCAGGGAGAGCCGGCCGGCCAGCGTTTCTTCCCGTAACGAGGCGGAACGGGTGTCCGTTTTGAGGATGTTCGGGAGGTCTTCCGGCTTGATGACGGGGCCTTGGCACCAAATGCAGGCCTGCTCCACGATGTTTTCCAGCTCCCGGATGTTGCCGGGCCAGTGGTATTTAGCCAAAATTTCCATGGCCTCTTTGGACACCTCTTCCGGGGACCCCTTTTCCTCGTCCCGGCGCTTGGCCAGAAAGTGCTTGATGAGCAGCGGGATGTCCTCCCGCCGTTCCCGAAGGGGCGGCAGAAATAAGGCCGCCACGTGGATCCGGTAATAGAGGTCCTCCCGGAAATCCTTCTTGCGGACCAGGTCCTCTAGATTCTTGTTCGTGGCTGCGATGATCCGGACGTCCACCTTGATGGGATGGGTGCCGCCGATCCGGGTGAACTCCCGTTCCTGGAGGACCCGGAGCAGTTTCGCCTGGGTGGTGAGGCTCAGGTCTCCGATCTCGTCCAGAAGCATGGTCCCGCCGTGGGCCAGCTCAAACTGACCGACACGGCGCGCCGACGCATCCGTAAAGGAGCCTTTTTCGTGGCCGAACAGCTCGCTCTCGATCAGGGTCTCGGGCAGCGCCGCGCAATTCAGGGCTACGAAGGGCCGGTCCCGGCGGGCGCTGTTGTAGTGGAGCGCGCGGGCGACCAGCTCCTTGCCGGTGCCGCTCTCGCCGGTCACCAGAACCGTCGTCCGGGTGTCCGCGATTTGCTCGATTTTGGAGTAAATGTCCTGCATGCCTGCACTTTTGCCGATAAGGTTGTGGAAGGCATACCGATTGGCGACCGCTGCCCGTAGATACCGGACTTCGCGTTCCAGCTCCTGGGTGGCCAGGGACTTGGCCACGATGAGCCGCAGCTCCTCGGTATCGAACGGCTTGGTGAGGTAATCCACCGCCCCCCGCTTCATCGCGTCCACGGCGGTTTTGACGGTTTTTGTGGCCGTGAGCATGATGACCGGGATGCCGGGGTTTTCGGTGTGCATGGTCTGAAGCAACGTGAGGCCGTCCATGTCGGGAAGGATCACATCCAGGAGGACCAGGTTGGGGCTGTCCTGCTTGAACTGGTCCAGGCCGGTTTGCCCGTCCGCTGCGCAGCGGACCTCGTAAGTCGGCTCCAAGATCAGCTTGAGCGCCGTCCGCACGCTGGGCTCGTCATCAACCAATAGGATGCGCTTCTTCATGAATAGCCTTTTTCTTGTGTCGGAGTGCCTCGAGAGGTTTGGCCGGGAGATTCACAAAAAAGGTGGTGCCTCGGCCGACCTCGCTGTCCACATCAATGTAGCCGCCGTGCTCCTGCACGATCTGGTGCACGATGGTCAAGCCTAACCCCGTGCCCTCGCGCTCCACGCTCTCATGCTTGGTGGTGTAAAAGGGATCGAAAATGTGCTCCAAGTCCTCTTCCGGGATTCCCGGCCCCGTATCCACCACCTCGATCTGGACCCAGGGGTGGGTGGCCGGTTTCACCAGCCGGTGGGTTCGTACCAGGAGGCGGCCCCCCTTCTCAGCCATTGCTTCCATAGCATTTAAGAACAAATTCAACAACACTTGTTTGATTTGCTGACGGTCCAGCCGGATGGGGGGCAAGTCGTCCGCGAGGTCTTTTTTAAGGGAAATGAATTTGCTCCCCGCCTTGACCTCGACGAAGTACAGGCAGGACGACACCACCTCATTGAGGTCCTCTTCCGTGAACTTCGGCTCCATGTAGCGGGCATAGTCCAGAATTTCCTGGATCAGGCGCTCGATCCGGTCGACATCCTCCGCCACGACCTTGCCGAAGTGCTCCATGAATTCCATGTCGTCCTTGCGCTCGGGTGCGAGCTGGACGAAGGTTTTGATGGAGGTGAGGGGATTGCGGATTTCGTGGGCGAACCCCCCGGCGATGGTCTCCAGGGAGCGGAGGCGGTCCGTCCGGCGCATGAGCAGTTGGGTCCGTCTCACGTCCTCGTAGAGGAGGGCGTTGTCGAGGGCAATCGCCGCATTCTGGGCCAGGGTCGTCAGGAGGTTCAGCTCTTCGTCCGTGTACATCCGGCGACGGAGACGGGCCCCAAGGATGCAAAAGCCGAGGAGGCGGTCCTTGTTAATGAGGGGAATGCAGACCTCCGCCCCCAGGGCTTTGAGGGTGGGGAGCAGGGAGTCGACTTGGTGGGGTTCGTTGGCGTGGTGCTCCAATTCCTCCCGAATAAGAATGGCTTTCCCGGTGGATAACTGATGGGGCAGCGGGTGCCCGACCGTGAGGGAAGAGGGTTTCTCGCCTTCCTGGTCGGCCGGATGGCTGGCGGTCCGCACATAAGCGCCCTTTTCTTTGTCCAAGATATACAGGGAGGCGGTCTTGGTCCCAAGTAAGTTGGTGAGGGTTCCGACAATTTCTTCGGTGAGTGACCGTAGGTCTAAAATCGTCACAAGAGATTTGGAAAAATGGGAAAGCGTCTCATACATATCAAAACGATTTGGAAATAAGACCCGGGCGATTGTGGCATCCGCAGTACTTTTAATGCGAGACGCACCCAGAACGATCAGTGTGAGAGTCAAAAATAAGACCAAGGAAAAGTGGTAATTAATCTCTCCAAAATAGGTTTTTTGGGCGAACGCGAGAATAAAAAACGGCGGCACAGCAATCACGGTTAACAAAAGAAGGTGGGCCAGGCCCTTTTCCATTACCACCGTGATATCCATCAGGCGGTAGCGGACAATCGAGTAGCTGGTCGCCGCGACGAACATAGGGACCGCATAGGTGCCGTAGCTGTATAGGGCCGGAGCATTAATATCAAAGACGAGCAGGAAATTCATGCAGCCCCCGATAAACCCTGCAATAGAGCTGAAAAAAAAGTATCCGAGTTTGGCTCGGTTTTGGCCGGACGCCTTCCGGTAGGCATCAAACAGCTTAAGTTGGGCATAAAGCACGCAGCCGGCAAAAAACACGAGCATCGGAATATATAAAGGTCCGGGGGAAAGGAAATAGGGGACCACCACCCTTGCTTCAACACCAGATATGACTAGAGGGGTAAAGCAAAGAAGTGCAAACCCGGAACTGATCCCATACAAGGTGGGAAGAACCCATCGTTTCGGATTGTAATTTAATAGCGTAAGAACAAAATGGACAAACAAGGTTGGAAGAAAAATGTCGCCCGCTTGGGTTATTCTGCCCCAAAAAATGGCAGCATGTGGGGAATGCCTGGTTATAATGACGAGCTCTAAGAGGCTCCACCAAGCAATCGAGAGACACCAAAGCAAGAAAATGAGGCCTAATTTGTTTCGTTTCTTTTCAAGAAATACAAACAGCCCCAATCCAAGCGTGGTTATCCCCGTTAGGGCCAAACTTGTTGATAAATGAAAAAAATACGATCCCATTCCGGGTATTTACTCCAGCCCAAATTGTAAAGGAGGGGAGGGGTTTTGAGGAGAAATTTTTGTCAGGGTAACAAAGAGAAAACCACGAGGGGACCATTCCCCGCCGGGTTTATACAGGAAGGGTGGTGCAAAGGGAAAAGGCAAAAAGTTGTAGGATCCTACCTACACGACCAGGCCGATGTAGCCCGCGCTGAACCCGGCAGCTCCACCTGCCAATAACACTTTATCGCCTGGCCTGACCTTTTGTGTATTCAGTGCGTCGCACATGGCCACCGGCATGCTCGCGGTGGCTAAATTGCCATACTTCGGGAAGGTCCAATGAAGTTTTTCGATGGGAATGCCTACAGCTTTGTGATAAGTGTTTTCCAGAATGGACAGGGGAATTTGATGCGGAATCACTAGGTCAATATCCGCCATCTTCCAGCCCAGCTCCTGAGTGATTTCCTGAAAACCGATGGGCATGACGGTTATTGATAGATCTTCCATTTCCTTGCCTTTGGATCGGAAAAATTTATCATTTGCATTTGCCCCAGCCAAGTCCCCGGCTAGCGCCAGTCTCCACTGCGAGCCGTCGGATGAAAACCAACGAGCTTTTATCCCCTGTTCATCTCCCGGTTTGGTTCGTGACAACACGGCGGCTCCACCGGAGTCGCCGATGGTAAATCCGAACATGCACAGTTTAAAGTCTGATTTGGTCTGAGG
>JBFFYZ010000216.1:0-4431 GCA_041568895.1 Nitrospiraceae bacterium | reverse complement strand
GGCTGAGCGCACCCCGCACCGGCACCATCGCGAAGGCGGGGTCCATGGCCTGGTCGAATACGTCGGAAAAACGATCGCCCAATGGCCGCAGCTCCATACGAGGCCCGGCCATTACCCCCTGGCTCCCGCTACCAAGGCCACCATCCTCGGCCATACCTTGCGGGGCGCCCCGGCCACCCCGGAGGACAAGTCCATCGCCCAGCATCTGGCCTATGAAGCGGTTCGTCGGCTGATGAAACAGCCGGAGGCGGTGGTCGGATGTATGCTGGCCTATCGGGAGCCGGGTGCCATTGAAAATATTCCCCTCCACGCGGTCGCCCCCAAGCAGTTCGATTGGGAGGTGTTCGCACGGATGCACGGCACCGAGCTCCCATAACTCCCTTCTTTTCCCGACCCGAACAAGGTAAGATTCGTGCAAAGGGTAGGTGAGGATCCTATGGCGTTGAAATATGCCTTGTATCCCGGCTGTGCCGCCAAGGGGGCAACCCCGGAACTGTTTCAGTCCACGATGGCCATCATCGGCCGCCTCGGAATCGAGGTGGTTGAGCTGGCGGCCGCCTCCTGCTGCGGAGCCGGCGTGGTCGGGGAAGCAGACCCGGACACTGCCTTGGCGTTGAACGCCCGGACCTTTGCTCAAGCGGAGCGCCTCGGGTTGGACGTGATGACCATTTGCGGGACGTGCCAGGGGGTCATGGGAGCGGCCAATAAACGCCTGAAGGCCGAGCCCGAGTTGCTGGCGCGCATCAATGACGTGCTTGCCCGGGATGGGATCACCTATCGGGGAACCGTCCAGGTCAAACATCTTCTGTGGATTGTCGTTCGCGAGGTCGGTCTCCAGACGTTGAGGGACCAGGTCCGGATTCCGTTGAGAGATTTCCGGATCGCGCCCTTTTATGGCTGCTATATCCTGCGTCCCTCCTGGGACCTGGGATTCGACGATCCGGAGAATCCCACGTCCCTGGAAAAGGTCATCCGCGCGGTCGGCGGCGAGGCGGTGGCCTATGCCGGGCGGACCAAGTGTTGCGGCTTCCCGGTTATTTTAGAAAAAGAGGCCATCGCGGTGGCCATGGCCGGAACCAACATGAAGGAAGCCAAGGAGGAAGGGGCGGAGGTCATGGTCACCCCCTGTCCCCTCTGCCACATGAGCTTGGATATCTATCAGGATCGCGCGGGACGGGCGGTGCAGAGCAAGCTGAACCTTCCGATTCTGCACCTCCCCCAACTGCTGGGGCTGGCGATGGGCGTGCCGGCGAAGGAGTTGGGCCTGGCTCGGCACCTGATCCCGGTGGATGCCATCATCCGGCGGGTGGAGCAACGGCAGGCTGAACTGAATTCTGGATGAAGGAGCGTATCGAGATGAACGTCGTCAACCTCAAAGATCATCAGGAGTTCAGCCCGGACAAGATGAAGAAGAACAATCTTTTTCAGACACCGCGGTTTTTCTGCGATGTGTACTGCTTTGAGCCTGGGCAGGCCCAGAAAGGCCACGTGCACGGCGACCAGGACAAGGTCTATCTCGTCCTGGAGGGCCAGGGGACGTTCACGGTGGGATCCGACAAGCAGGTGCTCGCCCAGGGGCAGGGCACGCTGGCGCCGGCAGGCCAAGAGCACGGCGTCCTCAACCATACCCAGGCCCGTCTCAAGGTTCTGGTCTTCGTGGCGCCCAATCCCTGAACGGCTATCGGTCCACAAGGGGAATGGACACGCTGATCGCGCCCGCCAACTCTCCCTCGCGTCCGCCTTCCTTTCGATACCCCAGGATGTCCAGCTCTCCGGCTGGCCCTCCGTGGCAGACCAGGCAGTGCTTTCCGTAGAAGAGGGGCGTCAGGAGCCGTAGGGTGGTCCCTCCGTTTTCCAGGCTGCTGAAAACCCGGGGGGATCGGCTGGTTTGTGCCTCCGGCTGAGCCCATCGGCTCAGCACCTCCGACTCAAAACCATCGGGCATGTTTTTCGGATTCCGCGGGCGGAGCGCCGTTTGTTTGAGGCCGACCTTTGAGGCGGCCGAGAACCGGGCTGCGGCCTGACTCCCGAAGGTGGCGGGAATGAAGTTCTTGAAGCCCACCCCGCGCTGATTGATGACCACCTGGGCTTCGGCGACCACGTCCTTACTGGCCCGCACCAAGGCGGGCAAGAGTTCCCGCGCCAGGGGTGGAATGTGGGCGGCGTCCAGGTTCTTCAGGTCCACCCCAAGTCGCGCCTTGAATTCCTCGATGAGCTGCTTTTCGAACACCTCCGGGGTGAAGCCCTTGTGGCCCCTGTGGGGGTCGTCGATCAAATGTTCATTTCGATCAACCACCACTCGACCCGCGTCCAGGAGAGCGGCCAGCAGATTGGCGGTGGATTCCGCGTCGTCCTGGGACACTCCCGCGAACCCCGAGGTGCCTGGAACCAAGGCCCAGGTCAGGCCCAGCAGGCCGGCGATCAGAGAGAAACGCAAACGGTGCAGGCAAGGGCGGCGAATTAAGCCCATTGAATAGCGTCCTTTACGAATACCTGAACGTGCGACCGGTCGAGATGGCGGACCGTCTCTTCAGGAGGGTTGGGCCCAGCGGCAGCGTCCTTGATCGGATTGCTCCCCCATTTTTTCCGCGGCAAAGGGGAGGCCTTCCGTGGCGGCCCGCCTGGCATAAACATAGTCCTCTTTCAACCAGCGGTGCCGCATGTCGGCCAACCGCCCCGAGGTTTCCAGTTGAAACAGCACCTCGTTGACGAACCAGCGAAGGCGGTAGCTCTCCTCGGCCATGACAACGGCATAATGCTCCCGGGTCAGTAAAAAGGGTTTGCCGTCATCCATCCTGAGCGGTTGCCAATCCTGGTGCACGCGGGTCGCCATGAACTCCATAATCGGCTGTTTTCCCAGGATCGCATCGATGCCGGGATCTTGGGATTCAAAGGCGGCCGGAAAGGAATCGCACAGAAGCAAGCGAACGTCCTGGAGGTTGGCTTTCGCGTACAAGTGGGGACTCCGGCCTTCATGAACTGCCAGGCCCATCCCCGCCAACGCGGCCTTTTTCAGGGCCTGGGTATTCGGATTGCCCTGGTTGTCGCGGAGAAATTGAGCAATGCGCGCGGCCACCTCGGGACGTTTGACGATCAACGCCAGACCGCCATCATAAAAATAGGGGATCGAAAAAGCAAGACCGGCCTCGGCCGGAGAGGGGATGTTGATGCTGACCGCCGACACGAACAGGTCCAGCTTGCCCTCGCTCATGCCGATGAAGAGGTCCCGAAAATGGACCAGGTGCAGAACCGGGGTAATGGGCCGGCCGCACCGTTCGGAAAGGGCGGCGGTGATCTCCCGGACCAGTTCGACGTCAAGGCCCGTGACCCTGGGCCCTTCGCTGGTGAAGATGGCGGGGAACACAAAAGGCCGGAACGGTTCGAAGGCCATGCCCACCTGCAGCCGGCCCCGACCGCAAATGCCGTCCAGTTCGTCCGCCGCGACCGGCTTGATGTACTGGACGGCGTCCAGGACCAGCCCGCACCCCTGCAGGGCCAGGGAAAGTACGAGGATTCCCGAAAAAGAGAGCCTCCTCAATCCCCGCTGCGGCCGATTCATGGTTGCCTCCCCGTCGTGCAGGTCAAAATCGGATGCCCGTGGAAAATAACCATTGCTGGGATTGTCCGCCCTCGCCCTGAAAGTCGATGCCATACTGGATGAACTGGATCGCCATGTCGACCGACAGACCCCGGGCAACCGGAAAACGAACTCCAACTTGCCCGCCGATGAGGTGTCCGGGTGCATCATGGCCCGGCCCCGGGAGGGTCCCCCCCGCCAGCAGGCCGACATAGGGGACCGCCCGATCTCCCAGCGGACCGAACAGGGCATGACGGATGATCCGGTTGATCGGCTTGTCCTTCGGAAAGTTGAAGATGTCGATGAAATTATTCCATCGGGGATTCACATAGAGGGAATGTTGATCGGTTTTGAACGATTGGGTGTGCAGGCTGAAAAATTGATAGATGGTCCGCACCTCCAGGTCTCCATAGCGGAGTGCGGTGATGCCGGCCTGGATGGCGATCTTGCGGTCATCCCTGGCGAACGTCTGCTGGCGGAAAGCCACGTCGAAGTTAAACGGACGGATGGGAAAGGCTTCTAGATGGGCCTCTTGTCCCATTGCCTCAGGAGAAAGTCCGAATAACACCATCCCCAACAGAAGCCACTGCTTCCAGGACCACCAAGGGCGGCCGCGTCCTTGCCCTGTTGGCGTGTTACGGAGAAATGAACGGACAACGCTCATGGAGTCCAAAGCAAACGAAAAGGACCAGTAAAGTCAGCGTGTGAGTTTGCCTGTCTCGTCCACGCTGCTTCAAGAACAAAATGACGGACCAGTGCCACGGATTTCTGCCGGGTCACTGGCACAGTTCTGTCGACAGGGGGGGGAGTTATGGTGAGGTGATCCCTCAGGCTGTGATCTGGGGTGGGCGGGT
>JBFFYZ010000215.1:0-4446 GCA_041568895.1 Nitrospiraceae bacterium | reverse complement strand
TTGCTGGCGCCGCCATTTACATCAATCTCGTCGAGCACCCTGCGCGGATGGGCTGTTCCACTGAGCTTGCGGCGACGCAATGGGCGCCAAGCTACAAGCGCGCAACTCTGATGCAGGCACCGCTCGCGGTTATCGGTTCTCTGAGTGGAATCGCTGCATGGTGGTTGGGCTCCGGCTTTTTGTGGCTAATTGGCGCGCTTCTCATCCTGGCGGTCGTCCCTTTCACGCTGATCATCATCGAGCTCAGAATCAACAAGCAGTTGCTTGTTCCTGGGCGTGACCTTCGATCGACCGAGACTCGTGCACTCCTCATCAGATGGGGTTGGCTCCACGCCTTCCGTAGTGTTCTCGGCCTTGTCGCAGCTGTCATTTTCGTCTGGCAGGTGGTTAGGGTTTAATAATCGGTTGCAGCGGACGGTGATGGATACAGTACACAAGCACGAAGCTCAGCTCGCTGCCGCTGAACCGGGATGTTACGCGACAGGACGAACCGCGTCCTGTCGGAACCTCGCCTGACACCTTTATAGACGGGCTTCCCAATGAAATGGAGACTGGTTCGCGCGCTGCTTCTCTTGCCGGGCATGGGCTTGCTCGTGATTCCCGGTATCTTGCTCTGGCTGACGAGCGGAACGGCTTGGGCCTGGGCGTGGGCCGCTCCGGATCACGCGCAGTTCTGGGCGGCCCTTCTGGTTGGTGGGCTGGGGCTTTTCTTTTTTGTGTGGACCATCGGCCTCTTCGCCAGGGAGGGGCACGGTACGCCTGCGCCTTGGGATCCGCCCGCCAAACTGGTCCTCCGCGGTCCCTACCGCCACGTGCGCAACCCGATGATCGCGAGTGTTCTCCTGCTCCTGCTGGCGGAAACGCTGGCCCTGCAATCCTGGGCTCTGGCGAGCTGGCTGGTCTTCTTTTTCACCGTGAATGCGATCTATTTCCCGCTGGTGGAGGAGCCAGAGCTTGAGCGGCGGTTCGGCGAAGACTACCGGATCTACAAGGTGCATGTGCCGCGATGGATTCCGCGCCCGCGCCCGTGGTCCGGTCTGTAGCTGATTTTCCCTCTTGCGGTTTCTTCGATTTGGGGTAAGCTGCCTTCACCCCGGCCATGAAAACCACGATCACCGCGCAGGATCTGTACAACCTCACCAAGTGCGCTCACCGCGTCTATCTCGACGCCAATGGGGACCCGAAAGACAAGGGCGAGGTCAGCTCTTTCGTGAAGCTGCTCTGGGAATTGGGCCTCCAGACCGAGCGGGAATACATCGACAGCGTGGGCGAGGTTCCCGTGTCGGACCTCAGTCCTCTCCCGATCGAGGAGGCCTGGGCCGAGACGCTGCGCCTCATGAAGGATGGCGCGCCGTTGATCTACCAGGGCTGTCTCAAGGACGGGCCTTTCGTGGGGCGGCCGGATCTCCTCGTGAAACGGGACGGCCCACCCTCGGCGTTCGGCCCCTACCTCTACGAGCCCATTGACATCAAGGCCGGAAAAGGGTGGGAGGAGCGGGACGGAAAGAAGACCAAGTTCAAGGACCATTATGCCTACCAGATCCTGTTCTACCGGATGCTCCTGGACCGCATCCAGGGCGCCTTCTTGCCCGTCGGACGGATCGTCAACGTGGATAAAGCCGTGGAAGAGTTTGACCCGACCCAGTTCGAAGCCGAGTTCGCGGAGGCCCTCACCCGAGCCCAGCGCCTGGTGGCGGGCCAGGAATCCTCGGAGCCGGTTCTCGGCAGCCACTGCCAGCTCTGTCCCTGGTTTCGACGGTGCGAGCAGTGGGTAAACGCGGAGGCCGATCCCACCGGCCTCTTTTTCGTCGGGAAGCAGAAGTTTCAGCTCAAGGAGGTCGGGCTTAACACCATTCAGGACATCGCCGCGATGGACGTGGCCGAGTATCTCAAGCCGCCTAAGAAGATCGCCCGCATGGGCAAACAATCCCTCCAGCGGATGAAGGAGCGGGCTCGCGTCAGGCTGGCGGGTAAGCCGACCATCCGCCCCGGATACGCCTTCCCCAAAGTCGAGACCGAAATCTATTTCGACATCGAGGATGATCCGACGCAGGACTCCACCTACCTCTTCGGGCTTCTCATCAAAGAGGGGGCTAGCAGGGAGGGGGATCGTGACCCGCGTTTCCAGTATTTTTTAGCCCGGCATCCCGACGACGAGGAGGACACCGTGCGGGCGTTCTGGGGGTTTCTGGCAAAAGCAGACGACGCCGTGTATTACGTGTACTCGCACAAGGAGCGGACCACGCTCCGGCGCCTGATGGAGCGTTATGAGCTGGCCTCGGATATTTTCGAGAAGTACGTGGCCGCCGAGTTCGATCTCTATCAGCACTTGGTGGTCGAGTACTCCGACTGGCCGACCTATTCCTACGGCATCAAGCAGATCGCGAAGATGATCGGATTTGCCTGGCGTGATCCGGACCCCTCCGGCGCGAACTCCATCGCCTGGTACAACGACTATCTGGCTGATCCGGGCAACGAGGCCGCGCTGACCAGGATTTTGCGGTACAACGAAGACGACTGCCGCGCGATGGTGGCCATCAAAGACTATTTCGAGCGGGCAGCCGCCGGCGGGCTTCCGCCTTCATGACCAGGACGATCCGACCCTATCCCGCTTTCATCTCGCGCCGGAACCGCTCCATGACAAAGGGGAACCCCAGCGCATCCTGGTAGCGTCCCAGAGTATCGCGGTTCTTGGCGATACGGACGTTCGTCGAGGGATGGGTGGAGAAGAACCGGGATTGGACCACGCCTTCCTGGGATTGCAGCGTAGCCAGGTAATCCTGCAGCCCCCGGGGGTTGTATCCGGCCCGGTACGCGTACTCCATTCCCACCACGTCCGCCTCGAACTCCATGTCCTTGTCCAGGCCTTTCACGAACAGCTTCTCCGTCACCTCCTGAATCACGCTGGAAAAGAGCTCCGGGTTCTTGTTCATGGCGCTCAGCGTGAACTCCGAGACATTGGCGAGGATCGCGCTCCGCTGAATGGTGTTGAGCATGTGTTTTTTCGTGACGTGCGCCACCTCGTGCGCCAGCACCCCCGCCAGCTCGGCCTCGTTCTTGAGCGCCTTGAGCAGCCCGATGGTCACGAAGATGTAGCCCCCCGGAGCCGCAAAGGCGTTCTGCTCCTCGCTGTTCAGGATGGCGAAGCGGTAGGCCAGCTCCGGTCGATCGGAGACCTCCGCGACGGTCTTGCCCACGAGGTTGACATAGCGGACCAAGGCGTCCTGTTTATATTCCCCGCCGAACCGGTTGAAGGCTTCCACCGCCACCGCCTGGCCGATGGCAATCTCCTCCTCGACGCCGATCGGCTGAAGCGCCTGCATGGTCTTGAGGCCTTTTTTCAGGAGATCCACATCCTTTTCCTTCGCGCCGAGAATCCCTCCGAGGCCTTCCAGCAGGCCCGGGGATTCCTTTTGAGCGGCCGGCTGCTCCGGTTGTTTCTTCTGGCCTCCGAGCAGGTCGTCAAACAGCCCGCCGCACGCCGGGCTGGAGAAAATCCCGATGGTCCCGACCATGCCGATCACGATGATGGCGTGTCTCATTGTCCACCTCCCGCAAACTCTCCGACCGAGCCTTCTTTCTGGAACTGGATCATCTCGTCCCGCGTAATGACCAACTGGTCCATGCGGTCCACTGCCAGTTTGTGCGCGGGATCGATCTTTTTGTTCTTGGCATAGGCTTCGGAGACTTCCTTGAGCCCGCGGATGCTGCCCCCTGACCGGGCTTCCCTCGCGGCGATGGTGCTCTCTCCGGTGAGCAGAGACAGGGCGCCGCTCCCGCCTTTGCCTCCGCCCGGTTTCTCATCCGACAACTTGAACTTGAACACCCAGCCGGATTTTCCGTTCGGGGCGCGGACCTTGTAGTGCCGGTCGCTCTTCTCCAGCACCTCAACCGGGTCGCCTGCCTCCAGGGTGGCGACGGCCTTGGACAGGGGCGATTTGTCCTCGGTCACCTTGACCTGGCCCTTCTGGGCGTACATCGTTTCCGCCGACACGGGCCCCGCGGCGAACGCCGCCAGGCATCCGACCAGCAGGACGGTGCGCATGTGGTTAGTGATCAACCGTGGCATGGGATCCCCCATTAGTTAACAACGTGCTCGCCTCGCGTCACCCGCGGTCATTGGTAGTCGCCGATCAGGCTCAGCCCGGCCCAGTAAGCCGGATGCGCGAATTCCTTTTTCACGATGAGCTGAGCCTGCCGCAGGCTGCCGCCTTTGTTCATGGTCGCATAGTTTCGGTAGAAATGCTTCATCAGAACGGAGGTTGAGAGATCGTCCACGCGCCACAGGGCCGAGATGAGCGCGTGGGTTCCGGCATAGATAAAGGCCCGGTTCAGGCCGATCAGCTCCCCCGCCTCCAGTTTACCGAGGCCGGTCTGGCAGGCGCTCAAGGTCACGAGGTCGGCCCGGATGTCCAGCGAAAACACCTCCTTTACGGTCAGGCGCCG
>JBFFYZ010000214.1:0-4457 GCA_041568895.1 Nitrospiraceae bacterium | reverse complement strand
GGATCGGGCCGATCGCCTCACCCCACCGGAACGGAAGGTAACGGTGATCGCCCGCGCCCACCGGGAGTATGCCCAGTCTCAACTGGGTGATCGCCCCGGCAGCGTGATCCAGCAGCCGGCCAATTGCGATACAGCGGCTGGAATCTTTCTCCCCCTCACCTACGTTCGTGCTTACGATCCCAACGCGGTCGTGGTGGTGTATCCCTCCGACCATTTCATCTACCCCGAAGAAGGATTCGTCCGGGCCGTGCGCCACGCGGCCTTATCCGTGGACCTGCTGAAAAATCAGGTGGTCTTGCTGGGGGTCAGACCGGACGGCGTGGAGCCGGAGTACGGATGGATTTTTCCGGGACAGGAGATCGGGTGGTACGGAAACCATCGCCTGCGAAGCGTGGACCAATTCATCGAGAAACCCGTTCCCGCCGATGCTCGAGCCGCCCTGGCGGCCGGCGCCCTGTGGAACACCCTCGTGTTGACGGCCAGAGTGGAAACCCTCTGGAACCTGGGGTGGCGGTACCTCCCGGAGATGATGCCCCTGTTCGATAAGCTGGAGGTGGCTATCGGTACTCCAGAAGAGGACGTCATCCTGGAGTCCATCTACCGGGTGATGCCGACCAGGAACTTTTCGCGGGACCTGCTGCAGCGCGCTCCGCATCACGCGGCAGCCATCGAGTTGAGCGGCGTGCTGTGGAGCGATTGGGGACGGCCGGAGCGGATTACGGAAATTCTGGATAGGCTCGGAAAAGAGCCGGCCTTTGCCCCCGCCTATCAGAAGGTGGGATGAGTCAGGGGCCCCTTCGTTCGGATTGACTCCTCGGCTGAATGGGCAAGCGGACCATAAATGTGGTTCCTTTGCCCAGAATACTTTCGCAGGTCAGGGTGCCCTTGAGCTCGGTCACAATGCGATGGCTGATGGCCAAACCCAATCCTGTCCCTTGCCCGGTCGGTTTGGTGGTAAAAAAAGGGTCGAAAATCCGGGCGATGTTGTGCGCGGGAATGCCGGGCCCCGTATCGGCCAGACTGATTTCCACCATGGGTTTGTCCGGGTGGGAGATGGGTCGGCTTGCGACCGTCAGGACTCCATACCCGTGATCTCGGGCCATCGCCTGGCGCGCGTTCGCCATCAAATTCAAGAACACCTGGCACAATTCGTGAGGGTTGGTCCACACCAGGGGTAGATCCTCGGCGAAGTCCGTACGAATCTCGATCTTATCCGCTTTGAAATCATTCTCCGCCAGCTCCAGGACCTTCTGAGCCAGGACATTCAGGTTACACTGCTCCCGACGGCCTTCACCCAAACGCGCGACATTCAAGAACCGCCGGACCAGATCCGAGGTCCGCTGGGCGGTTTCCTGCATCACCACGAGATCCTGGGCTAGGGATTCATGCATCCCGTGGCGAATTTTTTCGCGGGCCAGTTGAATGTGGCCGCTGAGAATGAACAGTGGATTGTTGATCTCGTGGGCCACGCCACTCAACAGGGTGGACAAGGAGTCCAGTTTTTCCATCTGACGGAGCTGAGTCTCGATCTGCTTGCGCTCCCGAATGTCGCGGATCACGAACAGCCGCCCGACTTCCCTGCCTTCTTTTTGAACGCTGGTCGAGCTGACCTCCAGCCAGACGGGGGTTTCGTTCAGTCCCAAAAAATCCAACTCCATGAGTTGCGGGCCTCGGGTTTCCCGCAACATCGAGACCAGCGCGGTCTGGACCACCGGCAAGGAGGAAAAGGCGGATTCCAGGGGATGGTGCACCAAGTCATACATCACGTGGCACGTGAGCACTTCCATCTGGCGATTGGCCCACTGAATCACGCCGTTCGGATCCACGAAAAACATGGCATCACTCGCGTGATCGATGACCAAGCGGAACCGCTCCTCGCTTTCCTTGAGCTGAGCCTCGGCCTGCTTGTGCTCCGACAGATCCATGATCATTCTGGCAATGCCCATGGGCTTGCCATCGGACCCCTGGACCGTGAAGAGGGACACCAATACCGGCACGCACCCTCCCTCCCGTCGGTAGAGCTGCTGCTCGTATTGGACGGGCTCCCCGGTCGTGAGCAGCCGGGAAACGTGGTGCCCATCGGAGGCGTGGTATTCCCGCGGGGTCAAGTCCTGGTAGGTTCTCCCGCCCAGCAAGTCCTCACGGGCATACCCCGTGAGGCGTTCAAACGCCTCATTGACCTCTACGAGCCTTCCATCCAGCGTCGAGATGCCGATCGCGTCCTTCGAACAGCGAAAGATTTCTTCGAATCGTTCCTGGACGTTCAGGAAATCCTCTAGTTCCCGGGAGGAGGGAGAGGGGTGCTTGGACGGCGCACGCGTGGAGGGTGTGGTGGGCGAGGACGCTCGCCTTCGGGGTTTTTTGACTCGTTTAGGTCCCCGCGGCATTACAGGTTCCCGTTCAGGCTTTCTGCGCGGGGTCAGCTCCACCATCCCCAGCGCGGGAGGCCCTGTCGAGTGAAACCGTGTACGGACAATTTTTCAGCATACTCAAATTCCTTAAAAAAAAACAGGAGTATTTATCTGGCTGGCAGATAGAAAATCGCCCTTGGCGGGGTCTCGGGAGGAAACTCGGAAGGCAGGGTCTGAAAAAGCCGTCGCCCTTTAATCCGGCTTTCCACAGAGGCTGTCCAGAGCCTGTTTGAGCCGACGGCCGTCGAACGGCTTGATGAGAAATTCCTGGGCCCCTTCCTTGATGGCACAGAGTTGATTGTCGAGCGTCGCCGCGGCGGTCATCATGATGACGGGCGGACAGGGTCCCGCGATCCGCGCCCGACGCAAGACCTCCAGACCATCGACCTTCGGAAGACGGATATCCAACAGCACTCCGGAATAGGAGTCTCGCCCGAGCGCATCGAGCGCTTCCTGACCATCAGCCGCCGTTTCGACCCCATACCCATAGGCCCCGAGCACCATCCGGAGCGCTTTCCGGCTGTTGTCATTGTCTTCGACCAAAAGGATTCGCTTCGTCATGGCTCCCCTCCTCCCCAATCACTTCCTGTCCTACAACCGTTTCCTGTCCTACAACCGTTTCCTGTCCTACAACCGTTTTCTGCGCCGTGCCCGATTGGCCACCCACAAGGCCGTCGGAACCCCGAGGGGGGCCGGCATGATGACAGCGGCAATCAGGGCCAAGAACCCCAGCGGCGTGTGGATGAGATCTCTCACCTGTTGTTTCACCGTCTTCAGGCCTATTTCCCGCATCGTCCATTTCCAGTTTGCCACCTTGGAGCCCTCGCGTTTGATCAACCAAACGGTTTGAATCATCACCCCAAGTGAATCGCAAGCTCTATGCCACGGCTCCAAACAACGGGGAGCATGGGTGGTCGAGTAGAACCGCTTGTTTCAAGAACGAAATTGGCCACGGGTAGGAACATGCGGTAGGGGTTGCAGGCGATCGGGGAAAGAATCAGGCTTGCGGGGCGTATCTTGGTTGATACCTTCTAGATTCAATCTGATACATGGACAGAACAGGCTCTTTCCGGACGTATGGAACTAAAAAAGCTCGAGCGACCGGGGAGGAAAAGCACCCTCATTGATGGCCGTGATGCCGCTCCAGTACCGTTCAGGATGTTCCAAAAGGCCGCCCAACGAGGCCGCAGTGAGCGAGAAGGCGAAGGGTGCAGGTGGAGCTCAGGAGGCGAGTCGAAGGCCCTGCTTCGTTTCTTAATAAGGGCTTTTTACGCCGAGGGTCGGCACGAGGTCAAGAAGAGGAAGGGAGGCCTCTGGACGGAGAGGACCGTCTCCCGATCGAAGGCAAGCCAGCCCTCTCCGCATGTGGCGCCTGGAATCCCCAGGCAACGTGTTTGACGCCGATCCAGTGTAGGGACCGATGGGGTCGGTTCCCCCCCAGGTTACGCCGCTTTCTTAAATTCGTTTGTCGCAGACCGGGTAGCCGGTTCATCGGGCAGCCTGGAGGACTCCCGGTTTACAAAGCCCCCGTCCATCCGAACGCTGGCAATGAGGAGCCCCAGCATGCCAATCATCGTGATCCCTGTTATGAGGATGCCCCACGGTTCCATTGGCTTTCCCTCCTGAAATTAAAGGGTGGTGGCTGACGTACTGCTTATTGAATAGGGCAAGGCTTATGCCAAATCGGGCTTGGACCCAGAGGGTTGGCAGGGTCTTCCGAGAACTCTTTGATGGATCAGGGAAAAATAATTTCCGATGTACAGATCACTGGTATTGGATGCCGGTTCGAGATAATTACCAGCATTTTTCTTGCGTATCTCCAGAGATACTCAATTCATTATTTTTGATACTTTTCTAATCTCACAAGAGGACGAAGCCCCCAAAAAAAACCTTTCACACGAACCCTGGGCAACCGGGTATGATTTCCCGGCAATCTGGCCAGTCCAGGCTGAAGACAACTGTAGGAGCCAGGGAGGGGACCATGAGAGTGGGATTCAAGCGGACACTCATTGCCCGGATGGGCGCGACAATCGGATTCGCCTGCGG
>JBFFYZ010000213.1:0-4475 GCA_041568895.1 Nitrospiraceae bacterium | reverse complement strand
CGAAACCGCCCCGAAATCGGACACGACGTAGAGGACGACCAGAGACAGGCCCGCCACGATCGAGGGCCGCATCATCGGGAGCGTCACCCGAAAAAAAGTGCGTACACGGGAGATCCCGCAGGCTCGCGCCACCTCTTCGAACGAGACGTTGCAGTTCAGCAGGGCTGACCTGGTCAGCAGGTACACGAAGGGAAAGGTATCCAGCGTCATGACCAGCGTGGCTCCCGCGTAGCTGTGCGGAGAAAAGATCTGCGCGTCCGGTCCGGCCCAGGCCTGCCAGGCCCGTTCGATGGGCCCGCCCATCCCGAGCAGGTAGGTGTACACGTAGGCCAGGACATAGGTCGGCATCGCCAAGGGCAAAACCAGGGCCCATTCCCATACTTTGCGTCCCGGAAAGTCGAAGCGGACAAGGAGCCAGGCCAGCGAGACGCCCAGCACCAGGGTGCCCAGCGAGACGCCGAGCGCCAGGGCGATGGTGTTGACAAAGAGTTCGGGAATGCGCGTGTTCCACAGACGACTCCAGACTCCGGGGTCCGCCGACAGGGCCAGGTAGATGACATAAAACAGAGGCAGGCAGATAAGACCCGCCACCGCCAGTGCGGTCAATGACAGGGAGGCAGGCACCGTCTGGCGGATCGCGATGGCCATGCCCCCCCAGCTACCGAAGCCCGACCTGCTCGATCAGGAGCATGGTCGGCTCCCGCAATTCGCTGAGGCGGGCCAGGGGTACGGCTGCCGCGCGGAAGCTCTCCCGGGCCGGCAAGGCTGAATCAGCCGGGACCTCCGGATGGAGGGGGTACTCCTTGTTGAGGTCCGCGAACATTTTCTGCCCCTCTTGGGACATCAGAAACCCCACCAGTTTTTGGGCGGCTTCGAAGTGCTGGGTGTGTTTCACGATCCCCACTCCCGCGGCATTCATGATGGCGCCCATGCCGTCTTTCCCCTGGTCCGGGATGAGCGGGGCGATGGGGGCATCGGGCTGAGTGGCCAGATGGCGATAGATGTAGTAATGGTTCACGATCCCCAGGGCAGCTTGGCCTTTAGCCACCGCGTCCACGATCTGGGAGCTTTTTCCATATACCTGCCGGCCAGCATTGGCCTTGAGCCCAGCCAGGAATCGCCTAGTCGGGTCGTCCCCCTGCAGCGCCTTGATGACCGACACCCCGGCCTGGAGATATTCGCTACCCGCATTGGGAATGGCGAGCTTGTCCTTCCATCGAGGATCGGCCAAGTCCAGGATCGACTGGATGTCCCCCGGCTTGACCTGCTTGGTGTTATAGACCAGGATCCATAGCCTGCCGGACAACCCGACCCAGGCATTGTCTCGCGCCCGGAATGCGGCTGGAATGACCCGCTCGATCATTTTCATGTCCAAAGGCTGCAACAGCCCCAACTCGCGGGCGCGCTCCAAGCTGCCGGCTTCGTTCGTGATGAACACATCCGCGGGGGTTCGCTGGCCTTCGGCGCGCAGCCGGTTCACCAGTTCGGTGGTGGCGGAGGACAGCAGGTCGACCTTGATCCCGGTTTTGCCCTCAAACGCGTCCAGGACCGGTTTGAGCAACCGTTCTGCGCGCCCGGAATAGACCACCAGCCGGTCCTCGGCCGCATCGGCCTCACTCACCGCAGCGGGCAGGGCCAAGGCGAAGCCTCCAAACAGGCTCAGGCCCCAGGCCAAGGCCCAACAGCGGCTTTCTTGCTGGCGTCTTGGGCGGCGCATAGGCTCGGTCGTCACAATCCCTCCCCTCAAGCAACAAAATGGGTTTATGGATGAAAATGAAATTGATTCATCCTCTCAAAAAACTACCAAATAAAAAGACCCGGGTCAATGCCGACAGCCCGAACAAAGCCCGTACAGTTCCAATTTATGGGTTTGAATCACAAACCCGTTCCGTCGCGCCACCTCTTCCTGTAGACGTTCAATTTCGCAATTCTCAAATTCCACGATTTTCCCGCAGCTTGTGCAGATGAGGTGATCGTGGTGCCCCTTATGGGAGATATTGTCATATTGGGTTTGGGCTCCAAAATGGCGGGCCTGGGCGAGCCCGGCCTCGCAAAACAAATTGAGGGTGCGGTAGATCGTCGCCAAGCCGATATGGGGTTCCTTTTTGGCCAGCAACCGGTACAACTGCTCGGCCGTGACATGCTCCATCTTGAGAAAAGCAGTGAGGATCTGTTCCCGCTGGCGGGTGAGTTTGAGTTGGTGCTTTCCAAGGTGCTCTTTGAGAATGTGAATCTCTTTCATGTCTTTGGCCATGCCTGGGTCTAGCCCTATGGCCCTTTATAAAAATGATAATCATTATTAAAAACCAATTGGAGGGCCGGGTCAAGCAGAACCTTTGCCAATTCACTCCTTAGAAACCTCGGGAGGGCTGCCTGGGAGGCCAGACCCCCGGCCACGAACTCCAACATTGACGGGCTTTGGAACGGCAGACTATAGTCACCCGGTCGTTCGGAGATGAGGGGAAGGGGAAGCCTGGGGCTGTATTGCGGAAAGGCCTGTCCCTTGCCCCAACTCTTGTCACGGAAACCGCGAAAGCCAGGCCAAGATGAGAAAACCACAGGAGATTTTGATCGACCGGGCCATGTTGCTGTACCTCCTGCACCTGGTCGAGCCCCATGGCATTGATGGGGATGTCAAATTGCAGCAGCTGACCTTTTTGTGTGAGCTCCAAATGTTCGGAAAGGGGCTCAAGGGGTTTCATTTTGAATTTTTCCGATACGCCTACGGGGTGTTCAGCAAGGACCTCGACAACGATCTCCTCGCGTTGCGCAAGAAGGAACGCCTGGAGAATTTCAGCCTGTCCGACAAGGCGGCCCCGGTCTTAAAAGTCTTCGAGGACGCCATCGCAGCGGCGGAACCGAATGCGCAGGTGGCCGAAATCCTCCGCGCCGTCGTGGAGACCTATGGGCCCCAGGATGGGAGCACCATCATGAAATCGGTCGAGGCCGTTGAAGTCAGTACACCGGAGCAGCCGGAGTTGAAGCTCCCGATCCGTGATGTCTCCTTCCATTCGATTCTCCTCGTGCCTTCCAGGATAGAAGTGCAGCAGGAATTCACCCTCACGCCCCAGATCCTGACCCGCCTCACTGCCGCCTTAGGATCCTAGACCGCATTAATCGACAACCCTGAACCATGCTCCCTTCGGAACGATCCTGCCAGAGGGCAAGTCTCGGCCTCCCGTCACGCAGGTCGGAGGTGTCGGGGGCAGGGTTAGGCGGTGTGTAGTTTATAAATCTCGGCGTAGGTCCTCCGGAGATGGTTGAGGAGGGGCTGTTGGCTGAGGGGGCTCCCCACCACCCGCTGGAGCAACTGCTCGGCCGTGAAGGTACGACCCCAGCGGTGGATTTTTCGGTTGAGCCATTGGGTGAGTACGGTCAGTCGGCCCTGTTCGATTTCTGAGGTCAAGCCAGGAATCTCCTTCTGAGCCTGCTCGTAAAACTGGGCCGCGTACAGATTCCCGAGGGTGTAGGTGGGAAAATAGCCGATCGCGCCGAGCGACCAGTGCACGTCTTGAAGCACCCCGTCGGCGTCCCGCTCCGGCGCCAGTCCCAGGTAGTCCCGCATCTTTTGATTCCACAGGCTCGGGAGATCTTCGGCCTGAATCCGCCCCTCGATCAAGTCCTGCTCCAGTTCGAACCGCAGCATGATGTGCAGGTTATAGGTCAGCTCGTCGGCTTCCACTCGGATCAAGGAGGGCCGGACCCGGTTGACCGCCGCAAAAAAGGATTCAACGGTGACGCCACCCAGTTGGTCGGGGAACAGTTGCTGGAGATAGGGGAAAAAACACCGCCAGAAGGGTCGTGAGCGACCGACGCAATTCTCCCAGAGCCGGGATTGGCTCTCATGCAACCCGAGTGACAGGGGCTCACCGAGAGGGGTACCAAAACGCTCCGGATCCAGCCCCTGCTCATAGAGCCCGTGCCCGCCTTCGTGGATGCAGCTGAACAGACAGGCCGGGAGTTCGGTTTCATACACCCGGGTGGTAATGCGCACATCCGTCGGGTGGAACGACGTGGTGAAGGGATGGGCGGACAGATCCATCCGTCCCCTGTGGAAGTCATACCCCATCGCCGTGAGAACCAGTTTGCCGAACTCCACCTGGCGGCCCTGGTCATAGGAACGATAGAGCATGGAATCGTCGATCTTGGTCCGGGAGGCGAGGACCTGGTGGAGAAGCGGAACCAGGTCGCCCTTGAGAGCGGCAAACAGGGGGCGAAGCCGAGAGACGGTGGCACCTGGTTCGTAAGTATCCATCAGCGCATCATAGGGCGATTCGGAAAAACCCAAGAACCGGGCCTCCTCGCGTTTCAACTCCACGACGACACGAAGATTGGGAAGAAACAGGGCGAAGTCGTTTTTCTTTCTCGCCTCGGTCCAGACCTGTTGTGCCAGGGAACATTCCCGACCCAAGCGCTGGACAAATTCCGTGGGGAGCTTCTTGGCCCGGCTGAAGTCGCGCCAGAGCTCCCGCAGG
>JBFFYZ010000212.1:0-4480 GCA_041568895.1 Nitrospiraceae bacterium | reverse complement strand
TTTCCCCGCGATCAGAAAGAGCTGGCTCACCTGGGGAAACACCCCACCGCAGAGCGAGGGATTACAGATTTGGGTGACGGAACTGAATACGCCTACGGACACCTCCGGATTCGGAAAGAGGCTGGCGGTTATCTGCCGGGCCTTCGAGGATTCGATCCCGTATTTGGCCACGATCACCTCGAAGTTCCGCTCCAGGAACAAGGCCATCGCGTCGTCAAGGCTCAGCCGCAACATCGCGGGGGCCGAGGGGTCCGGCTGTGTGTCGGAAGCCGCGGCGGCCGTCTGGACGTTCCAGGCCCCGATCAGGATCGCGGTCAACAGGAGAATGGATCCCCACCCGGCTCCCCATCCCCTCCCGCTGTGACGCTCTGTGTTCCTGTTGTTCGCCAGCACCGAAAAATGGACTCCCATTCCAATGTCCTCCCTTCTTACATCTCCGGAACCCTGTCAATCCAGCCCCGTTGCCGCGCCCGTTCTAGGCCGGACCGAGGCGGGCTCATTTTAGGGCATTTCACCGGGAAAGTGAGCCCTCTCTGTTCTTCTCCGTGAAATCGCCGGGACCCGCCTTGACACCTTTCTCCGGACCGCCTAGCCTGGAAATCAGGCCGGTCATTCGCGGTTTTTTAGTCCCAAGGGCGGTCGGGGCGGAAGGGGGAATGTTCATGATCCAGGTGTCCTACATCAGTTCGGCAACGAGAACCATGTCCACCCAGGAGTTGCAAGACCTGCTGCAAGACTGTCGGGAAAACAACGCCAGATTGGGCATTACCGGCATGCTGCTGTACGGCAATCAAACCTTCGTCCAAATTCTTGAAGGCGAAGAACAAACCGTCAACACCCTGCTGGAAACCATCAAGCGAGATCCGCGCCATACCAACGTACGGTTGCTCCAGCGAAAACCCATCGAACGGCGGGAGTATTCGGATTGGAGCATGGGGTTCAAGCGGGTGTCAGGGGAAGATTTCAAAAACGTGGAAGGTCTGAACAACTTTTTCGAGAAGGATTTCAACCCGACTTATCTGGCCGGCCATGCCTCCGTGGTGGATCTGCTCATGAATAATTTTCGAAAGGAACGGGTGAAATCCATCGGACAGGCTGAGCTCTCCCTGGATCAGGAGGATCCCTTCATCCAATTCCTCCATCACGCGATTCGAGGTGCACTGCGGGTGGTGGCGGTCTTGATGGTGTTTACCATCCTGTGGGGAGTATTGGATGTAATCTTCGTGATTTATCAGAAGCTCATTCTTCCCTCCGTGGAGCAGCTGACGGTCAGGGACATCGTGGCGACGTTCGGCGCGTTTTTGGCCGTTCTGATTGCGATTGAAATCTTTCTCAATATCACGCTTTATATCCGCAAGGATGTGATTCACGTCAAACTGGTGGTGGCGACGGCGCTCATGGCCATCGCCCGAAAAGTGATTATTTTCGATTTCAAGGAGATCACCCCGCCCTATGTGCTGGCGACCGGAGTGGTGGTCCTCGCGCTGGGAATTACCTATTGGCTCATCGAGCGGAGGCTGACCTGGGGGGAGGGGGATAAATTCTGAGTGGCGATTCCTCGATGACGCTTGAAGTCCTGCCCGCCCGTTGGACGAGGGAGCCCTTTCGGGGGGTCCCGGGACTGTTCGTGGTGATCACGCTGGCCCTGGTCCTGGGTTGTGCCCCGCTGCCAGACGCCGCCCAATTCCAGTCTGGCCTATCCCGCGTCCAGCTCCTCGAGCGGTTCGGCCCCCCCGCACACCGGAAATCGTTTCACAAAACCGGGGAAGGGATCTGGGGCCCCATCGAAAATTTTTGGCCCAAGGTGCCGCTTGGCAGTACGGTGGAGATCTGGACCTACCGGGTGAAAGGCGGGACCGTCGAGCTGTATTTTGTCGACGGCTCGGAGCGGGCGCAAGGCGCCGAGTTCTCGCCCGAGGGCGCGGTCTACGAGGGAGGACGGACCTGATCGGTGCGGGGGCAGCCGGTCCTCAGCGTGAGGCCGGGCCGCCGGGTACGTCTGGGCCCGTGCCGGGGGTTCGCTCTCAGGCTTGAGCGGGTTGTGGCTTTGGAGCAGGCGGGGCAGTTTTCAGGCGGGTCTTCTTGATCGACATCAAGCCGCGCTGCTTTTCCTTGGGATAGTAGGGCCCGGTTTTGTTTCGCGGAAACCGGTTGTCAAATTCCTCGATGAGTTCCATGGCTTCGTTGATGCGACCTTGGCGGGGCAGCATTTCCGTCAACCGGAGATAGGCCGGCACCACGAGGGGAAGATCGTGCACTTCTTTGGCATGCTCGATCACATGGCGGTAACCCGCGATGGCGGAATCGGGAAAGGATTTCTCGAAACTCAAGGCGGTCAGCATCTGCACCGAGCAGCGGTCCGTGGCCGCGCTTACGCAGCTCTCCCACTTTCCATTCAGTAGGGCCGAAATTTCCGGTTCCGATAACTTCAGGGGGCCGGTCCTTACCGTCGCCCGGAGTCGCCCCACCACACTCCGCGCCTCCAGCCACGCGCCATACAACCCGGCCAACACGACGATGCACTTGCCGGCATTCGCGCAAGGTTTCTGCAGGGGCGAAAAATCCTTCCTGGCTACCTGGCTGGGGAGCAACACCAAGCCGTTGACCTCGCGGCAGGCCTCGCAGATCTCCTCGTCGTCCGGCGTTGCGCAGATGTACATCCTCATGCCCGAGCGATCAAAAATATCGATGGCTTGGATTCGCCCGGCCAAGACCTGTTTTTCGTGGTATTGCCAGAGCAGGAGGAGCCCGAGAAGACCGCAAAGGTACGGAAAGATGTCGGAAATCTCGATCATAGAGTCAAACATGAGGGACCCCTCTCATTTCGTATGTGTAACTATACCAGTCATTTTAAATTTCGCATAAAAAGATCAGTATTTTGGGCGGGGTCATTGGGGGACACCTGCTATGTGGTAGGGACGACAAGAAACGGCAGTAGGAGAAAGTTATGTTTTTCTAAGGGGTTCGGGAGAGATTCGAAGAGCCGGAGGGGCTGTGTCGAAAAAGGGAGGCGTCGGAGTGTTTGATGCTCCGACGCCTGCCGAAACCGATGAGGGTACGGGCGACCCCAAGGGGGTTCCTTGGGGTCCCGGTGTTGTGAAGGTGGCTGCTACCGGTCTCGGCGTCGGCCTGGGCTGAATCGCGAGGGCCGATCCGGCCGTGAGCCATGAGGTCCCCGAGGGGGACCGCCGTGCGGACCCGCATGCTGGCTCTGCCAGGGTTGCGGACCGACCGGTTGTGCCGCCCTAGGAGCCGGACTGCCCGGAGCCCGAGGGACGGACCGCCCTAACAGTTTCTCGATGGCCCGAATCTGCCGAGTGTCTTCCGCCGTCACGAAGCTCGTGGCCCGTCCGAGGGCCTTCATCCGTGCCGTGCGGCCGATCCGGTGTACGTAATCCTCCGGCGTGTTGGGCAGGTCATAGTTGATGACATGCCCGATGTTCGCCACATCCAGCCCGCGGGCCGCCAGGTCGGTCGCCACTAAAATCCGGAACCGCCCGTGCCGGAAGCCTTCCAGCGCCGAACGGCGCTGGGACAGCCGACGGTCGCCGTGCAGGACCGCCACGCGGTGGCCGACCCTTTCCAGCGCCTGCCCCAAACGGTCCGCCCGATGCTTGGTCCGGGTAAAGACCAGGACGGATTCCGCCTGCTCTTTCAGCAGGGTGAGGAGGAGCGGCGTTTTGCCTTCCTGGGTGATGTGGTGGAGCAGTTGGGTTACCCCCACCACGGGAGTCGCCGGTTTGGACACCATCACGCGCACGGGGTCCTTGAGGGACATGCGCGCGAGATCGCCCAGGTTGGTGGGCATCGTGGCGGAGAAGAGGAGCGTCTGCCGCTGTTCCGGCAGCGCGTCGATGATCTGGTTCAGCTGGGGTGCAAACCCCATGTCCAGCATGCGGTCGGCCTCGTCCAGGACGACGATCTGGAGATGGGCCAAGGTAATGGTGCCGTTCCACATATGGTCGAGCAGGCGGCCGGGGGTCGCCACGATGATTTGCGGGTGTTGGCGCAGGCCGCGTACTTGGGCCTGCATGTCCCCGCCGCCCACAATCGTGGTGGCGAAGATCCGGCGGGATCGGCCGAGCTGATCCACCGTCTCTTGAATTTGAAAGGCCAGCTCGCGGGTCGGGGACAAGATCAACCCGCGGGGAGCTCCCTTGGGGGCCTCGGCCAGCCGTTCGATCATCGGAATGAGAAAGGCCGCGGTCTTGCCGGTGCCGGTTTGCGCGCACCCCAGCACATCGCGACCCTGGAGCCCGGCCGGAATGGCCTGGGCTTGGATCGGCGTCGGTTCGGTAAAGCCCGCTTTGGCGATGTCCCGTAACAGGGGTTCCGACAGGCCCAGCGAGGTAAAGGTTGAGGTGACAGAAGACGATACAGGTGTAGACACAGAGGTATCCCTCTCTTTTTGGTAGGATCGCATTGACACGGGGTCAGAAGGCCGAGGGAGGCAGAATCAGGAAGGAGTCCGCTCCGAAGG